>CAZONP010000191.1:2956-5204 GCA_964581155.1 uncultured Candidimonas sp.
GTTACTTCCCGCAAGGCGCGTTCCCGCTTCACACCCATGCTTACCAGTATGTCTTCGATGGGCGTCAAGGCATCGCGCAAGCGCTTGTTCAGGGCGGTGTTGAGCTCGGGCGTAAGCCCATGCGGCTTCATGCCCTGGAACAGATAAAAGCCAAGATCCAGGTCCCGAGGATTTTCTGCATAGAAAGAGAAAAACCCAAGAGCCTTCGCGCGCAGGCGGGTGCGTGGGGTACGGGTGGCCGTGCCGGCAGCCATCACGGCCGCATTCAACCGCTCGAGCGAATCGGCAAGAATCTCTCCATAAATTTCTTCTTTGCTGCGGAAATGAAAGTAAAGCGCACCCGGTGTGTAGCCGGCGCGCTTCGCAATTTCCCGAATGCTGGCGCCTTCAAGGCCTTGATCCTGGAATACATGCTTGGCGGCGTCCAGTATCGCATTGCGCTTATGGTCGCCAAGCGCGCGCTGCCGGTCCACGCGACGGTTATGTGTTGCGACTGAGGGTGCGGGCGGCATGTCATTTTTTGGCATATTCGGTTAAAGCCTAAAGTGTTGCTTGATCAATTATTTGAACGCTGTTTAAATATAAGGACGCCTTCATTTTATAGAACATTTCCCAAAGGTATGAAAATGTTGATGTCTTCCCAGGATTACCGCGATTCTTTGCGCCAATACAAGCCTACCGTCTACCTTAACGGCAGCCAAGTCATGTCGGTGGCAGATGAGCCGGGATTCGCGCCCGGCATCAATGCCGTGGGCCTTACCTACGACTATGCCTTGCGCGGCGAATTTAGCTCGATCATGACTGCAACGCAGCAGACGAGCGGAAAAACGGTCAACAGACTGTTGCACATCAATACCAGTTCCGGGGACTTGTTGAACAAGCTGGAGGCGGTAAGGCTGGTATGCCAGGAAACGGGTTGCGCGCAACGCTATTTGACGCATGATGCGGTGAATGCCATTTATCAGGTGTCGGCCCGGCTGGATGATGTCAAGGGAAGCACCGAGCATACTCAACGATTTCTGGCTTATCTGCACGATATCCAAGACCGCGACCTCACCTTGGGCGTCGCAATGACGGATGCCAAGGGTGATAGAAGCAAGCGGCCGCACGAACAGGGCAATCGCGACGCTTATGTCCACATTGTCGAACGTAACGCGCAGGGAATCATTATTTCCGGCACCAAGGCCATTGTGACAGGCGCACCCTATATGCATGAGTTTCTTGTCATGCCGGGACGCAACATGACCGAGGCCGATGCCGATTTCGCGGTCTGTTGCGCCGTGCCCATAGACGCTTGCGGCGTCACCATTGTTGCGCGGCCAGCCGGCAGGCCCGGTGAAAAGGCGGCAATATTCTCGAACAAGTATGGCCAATCCACTGGCGTGGTGATGTTCGAACGGGTGTTCGTGCCGTGGGACCGGGTTTTTTATGCCGGAGAATGGGAGCATTCCGGATACATGACCCATAACTACGCAACCCATCATCGCCATAGTTGTATCGGGGCGCGGGCGGGGTTTGGCGACTTGCTGATAGGCGCGGGCGCGCTCATGTGCGAGGCCAACGGGTTTGATCCAGGCAAGGAAACCCATTTGCGCGAACAAATGGTTGATCTAATCAAGATTACTGAAGGCTTTTACGCGTGTGGCGTTGCGGCTTCGGTTTACGCAACCGAAGATCCGCTGTCCAAGAGCTTCGTACCGGACGCCGTCTATGCCAATATAGGCAAGTTGCTGCTGGCCACCCAAATATACGACATGCATCGCATAGCTCATTATGTTTCCGGCGGGCTGATCGTGGCATTGCCAGGTCCCGACGAAGACCATAATCCCGCCACTGCGGCAAACCTTGCTGACGTGCTGCGCGCCAATCCGGACGTGCCATACGACAAACGTATTCAGACGGCGCGTTTCATGGAGGACCTGACCGCGTCTTATCAGGGGGGGTGGTACTCCGTCATCAGCATGCACGGCGGCGGCTCGCCGGCGGCCATGAAGCAAGAGATCTACCGGAACTACCCCATAGGCAGCAAGGTGGAATTGGTTGAGCGCTTGATGGAGCGCGGCGTGGTGGATGACCCCCGGCGCCCCATTACCCAGAACAAGCAGCCCGGCAAGTGCTGTGACCAGGGTTGTGTAGTGCCCGGCACCCCCATCATGGCGGCCATGCCGCAATCCGTGGGCACGCCGACCGAGGTTTAGTGAATTGCCGTTGGCGTGTAGCCAACTTCGCGGATGGCGCGTTCTATGTC
>CAZONP010000192.1:0-5190 GCA_964581155.1 uncultured Candidimonas sp.
GCCGCGACCGCATGCGGGTATTCCGTGGCGGCCAGGAACGCCATAAAGATGAAGACGACGACATCATCGACGGCCTTAACAACCCTGAAATTGCCGCGCGCTTTGGCGACGCCTTCACAAAGGCCAACGAGGAAATTGAACTCATCAATGCCGCCGCGCCTGCCTTCGACCACGCCGAGTTCCTGGCGGGCAAGCAAACCCCGGTGTTCTTCGGCTCCGCCATCAATAACTTTGGCGTGCAGGAAGTGCTGGACGCCCTCGTCGACCTGGCGCCCAAACCCGGTGCGCGCACCGCCTTGCAGCGTGAAGTGCAGCCCGACGAACCCAAGTTCAGCGGCGTCGTTTTCAAGGTGCAAGCCAATATGGATCCGGCTCACCGCGACCGCGTTGCCTTCGTGCGCGTCAGTTCCGGCCGATTTGATCGCGGCATGCGCTTGAAGGTGTCTCGCACCAACAAGGAAATGCGCCCGAACAACGTTGTTTCGTTCCTGTCGCAGCGACGCGAATTGCTGGACCAGGCGTATGCCGGGGACATCATCGGCATACCCAACCATGGCGTGTTGCAACTGGGCGACGTCCTCACCGAAGGCGAAACCCTGCAATTCACCGGTTTGCCGTTTTTCGCACCAGAGCTTTTTCAGGCCGTCGAAGTGAAGGACCCTCTACGCATCAAGCAGTTGCGCATAGGCTTGACCCAATTGGGCGAAGAGGGCGCCATACAGGTATTCCGCCCAGAAGCCGCCGGGGGCTCATTATTGCTGGGAGCCGTCGGGCAACTACAATTCGAAGTCGTCGCGCATAGGCTCAAGTCGGAATATGGCGTGGACGCGCGCATAATGCCATCGCGTTACAACATGGCACGTTGGATTACAGCCAAAGACCCTAAAATCTTGCGAAAATTCCTGGATGCCAACGCGGCGAACATCGCCTATGATGTTGTGGATGCTGTGGCGTTTTTGGCAAGCTCGCCCGCACAATTGCGCGTCGCGCAAGAACTGTACCCCGGCGTCGAATTCCACGCCATGCGCGAGCACGGCGGCCAGGTTTTTGGGCAGAGTACATAAGCGGTAAAACACAAAGGTAACGAATGTCCTGGCGCTTTATTTTCGCAATCCTGCTTGTCGCAGCAGCCGCCTCGGCCTGGGGCGGCTTGCGTCTGGGCGATTGGCTGGTGGCGCACGGCCCGGCCACGCCGCCTGTGCCTGAACACCCGGAACTATCGGCCGTACCCGTGCTCGATGCAAACGGCCTTCCGTATGTGGCGCAACCGCCTCAGCCACTGGTGAACGGCCGGCATGGCGTGCCCGAACGCACCGATGTGGTAGCGTGGGAAATTCCGGTGGAATCGCTGGAAGAAACCAAGGCAACTGCCGCCATAGAGCTGGCCATGACGCCCATCACCATGGAAGAAGCATTGCGTATCGCCGAGGCCGGTAGCCAAGAGTTTCATGGCATCGCCGACGTGGGCGAACTGGGTTTGGGGGCAGGTGCGTACTCGGTCGCGCAGCAGCAGCTGCAACCTATTGATATCGCGCCCCCGCCGCCCGCGCCGGATAACCAGCCCCCGGTCGGCGCCGCCGGAGCGGTCAACAACCAAGCTTGGCAAGCCAGCTTGCGTCAGGACCTGCAGGCCTGCAGCGCCCAAGGCTTTTTCGATCGTCCCAGTTGTGCCTGGGCGGCGCGCAACAAGTATTGCGAACCGAATAATGGCTGGGGCCGCACCCGGGATTGCCCGGCAAAGAACTTCTAAAACCGGCCAGCCCCAGGGCCAGACCGGCCCCCGGGTCAGGCTGGCCCATATTCAATAAATTACTCGCCCATCTGCGACTGCAGGTAGTTGGGCAGCCCCACCTTTTCCACCAGTTCCATTTGGGTTTCCAGCCAATCAATGTGTTCTTCGGTGTCATTGAGAATTGTCTGGAACAAATCGCGCGACACGTAATCGCGCACGGACTCGCAGTACGCCATGGCTTCCTTCACCGTTTCCTGGGCGCCGGTTTCCAGTCTATGGTCACAGGACAGTATCTCCGGCACATTCTCGCCAATCAATAGCTTGTGCAAGTCCTGAAGATTGGGAAGTCCGTCGAGCATGAAGATGCGATCGATCAGTAGATCTGCATGCTTCATTTCGCCAATGGATTCTTCGTATTCGTGTTTTCCGAGCTTTTCCAGGCCCCAATGACGCAACATACGCGCGTGCAGGAAGTACTGGTTAATGGCGGTCAGTTCATTCTTGAGCTGTGCGTTAAGAAACTGAATAACGGTTTTATCGCCTTTCATAGTCGGACTCCAGAGCAAATATAAGGGTCGAACGCGGCATCGAGGATACGCGCCTTGTTCGAGCGTAAGGCTACCACGCGGGGCACCGTTTTACCGAGGCTGATTGAAAGGCGAAATGACAGAGGAAACGGCAGCGCAGGCGCACAATACGAACCGTCCTGCGATTTGATCGGCACGGCGCGAAGCGTGTGCCGAAAAGCGCCGCCAGAGTCTATGCGCGGCGAATAGCAAGCGCGTGCATGGTGACGGTGGCGGATACCGCATCGTTGGCTGCAGCGGTCACGGGGGTCCCCGCTGCTTGATGCACGCTGACGTGGCCGGCATAGCGCCCGCCCGGCAAGTACTCGCCTGCGGTTTCAGCGCAGCAGCCACAACCTGTGGCCACGCCCAATTGACCTTGAAGGTCGGACATGGAAGTGGCGCCTTCGGCTACCGCCGTCTGGACCTGGCGCTCTGTGATCGCGTGGCAAATGCAAATGAACATGCGAATAATTATCATCTACGTACGATAAAAGCGCAATAGGCCTAACAAAGATTTTTACGAATTAGTTGTTTGCCGTCGCGTCAGCTGTCTTGCCCGAGCGTCGCGCGCGCCTTGCGCAGGATGGCAGGCTCGATGCCCGCAGCTTCGCGGTACTTGGCCACAGTACGTCGTGCAATTACCACACCCTGCTCGGCCAAACGCTGGGCTATCTGGTTGTCGGACAGCGGTTTTTTGCGCGACTCTTCGTCGACCAGTTTCAGAATCAGGGTGCGTACCGCCGTTGCCGAGGTCGATTCCCCATCGTCCGTATGAACCGCCGTCCCGAAAAAACGCTTCAGCTCAATGACGCCCCATGGTGTCTGGGCATACTTTTGACGCGTTGCCCTGGACACCGTGGACTCGTGCAGATCGAGGTGTTCGGCGATATCGCGCAGCAACAAGGGGCGCATGGCCCCCACGCCTTGCTCGAAGTAGTCTTGCTGGCGGTCCACAATGGCTTGGGTCACCCGCAAGATGGTGACGAAACGCTGGTTGACGCTGCGAATAAGGCCGTGCGCCTGCTGCAGCTGATTTTGCATGGCGGGCGCGGCCGGCGCCTGTTCGAGCAGCATTTCATAGACCGAATTAATGCGCAGCCTGGGGACGACGGCCGGGTTAAGGCTGGCTTGCCAGCGGCCCTTGATTTTGCGCACGACAACGTCTGGCGTGACATAGTCGGCGACCGACGACGCCCAATTACGCGCGGGACGCGGCTCGAGTTGAAGAAGCAAACTGTGCGCCGCCCGCAAGGTTTGCTGGTCGCACGCCAAGGCCTCACGCAGCTTGGCAAGATTTCCGGACGCCAGCAACGCCAGATGCCGGCACGCGATCTGGGTGGCACAGGCCAGCACCTCTGGCGTGGGACGCGATTCCGATGTGAATTGCCGATGTCGTAGTTGCAGACACAGGCAGTCGCCCAGGGACGTGGCGCCGACACCCGGCGGGTCGAACGATTGCAGTAAGCGTAAAGCCGCCTGCAGCTCATCGGCGTCAACGCCTAGTTCAGCAGGCAGACACTGCCCAATTTCATCGAGAGACGTTGGCAAGTAGCCATTTTCGTCGAGCTCGTCGATAAGCAGCTCCACCAGCGCGCAATCGCGTGGCTGCGCCCTGGTTAAGTGCAATTGTTGTAACAAATGATCGTGCAACGTGTGGAACAGCGCCGATTCGGGACGCGTGGGTTCGTCGTCGGAATTATTATTGCCGGCCCGGCTTGACGCACCCGACGAGGTCCAGCGTTCCTCTTGTTCCCGCGCGCGGGCCGCTACCGCATCCGCTGCTTCAATGTCATACTCCTGCTCAGGCTCAAGCATGGGGTTTTCGATCAACGCCTGCGCCACTTCCAGCTCCAGCTCTTGCGCCGACAACTGCAGAAACCGAATCGATTGCTGCAGTTGCGGGGTCAGGGCCAATTGCTGGTGCTGACGAAGTTCCAAAGACTGACGCGAGTGCATAGTTAAAATGACTTTTATGAAAGAAAACACAATACAGCCAACACCCGCCGATTTTTCCTTGCTGCGTACGACGTTGCTACGACTTACCGCCAGCCAGAAGATTCTATGCGTGGTGGTGGTGGCCGTGGTGGCCCTGATCTGGTACGACCTGCTCAACCGGTTGATTGCATTCGGCCAAGGCATTGACTATAGCGGTTTGCCTGCCTTGGGGGTGCAAGCCGTCGCCTTATTGAAACAATACAACCCATTCTTCTGGTGGGCGGTCGTCGCGCTGTGCACGCTTATTATTGCCTATTTCCTTTACCAGTTCGTGCAAGGCATGCAACGGCGCGCGCGCCTGAAAATCGTGAATGAAAGCACGGTGGCCGGGCTGGCAAACCAGCTGTCGGAACCGGCGCTGGATGTATTGCGGTGGGTGTGGCGCGAGCGCCGCGACCCGCTTACCGTGGGCGACTTGCAGCGCACGTTGCATGAACTGCGGTATTCACGCTACTCGAAGATCACGCTGGCACGTCGGCAATCGGTGCTGGTGGACGGCGAATCCGCGGCCAGGCCTTAGGCTGGTAACACGCCGCTGACTTTGTTGCTGACACGCCGCTGACTGGATTGAGTACACGCCGCTGGTGAGCGGCATGGCGATGGCCGGTCCCTCGGCCTGCTCGGCGCCCTGCGCGCCTCGCCCGCATCGCCTCGCTCGTTCGCGCATGCGCGCTGCCTTCGCTTCCGGCTCGCTGCAGCCTCGAAGCCCGTCCATCGCCATGCCGCCCACCAGCGTCTGCGGTGCTTCGGGTTGATGCGACGTTGGGACGGGCAGCGTGCTTGGCCTTTTTGCGCCGTGCATTTGGTGGGGGAAGAAGCGGCTCGCGCTCGCTCAATGCGGGCGGCCTGCCCGCCAACACTGAGCGTCGGGGCTGGGCTGGGCTGGCCATGGCT
>CAZONP010000193.1:0-5184 GCA_964581155.1 uncultured Candidimonas sp.
TTTAGTGAATTGCCGTTGGCGTGTAGCCAACTTCGCGGATGGCGCGTTCTATGTCGGCGGCACTGGGTGCGCCGTGCACCGTGACACGGTGGCTGTCGAGCTCGACAGCCACGTCGGCGGACGGCACGGATTCCTTGATGGCGCGCGTGATGGTGCTGACACAGTGACCGCAGGTCATGTCCTTGACTTCAAATTCGATCATTTCGTTCTCCGGAAAAGGCGTAAGTGCACAGATGGTAAACCTTCCTCCAGGGGCAAGGTCAAGCGTCCACTTTGTAGTAGGATGTGAGGAGTATCCGCGACCGAGGAAATTTAATGTATACCAAGCCGCAACCCGACTGGGATCCGCGCAACGAGGCTATTCTGGAAGACCAGATTGCCGGTTATGACGCCATGCGAAAAAAGTGTCCCATCGCGCACAGCGATTATCTTGGTTGGTCTTTATTTCGTCATGCCGATGTGGTCCGTGTGCTGAATGATCACACTACATTCAGTAACGCCGCTTCGAGTTTTCTTTCCGTGCCCAACGGCATGGATCCCCCGCAGCATACCGGCTATCGGCAAATCGTTGACACGTATTTCACGCAGCCTTATATCGACGCGTTCGCGCCTGCCTGCCGGGAAATTGCGCGGCGGCTGGTACAGCGTTTGCCTCGGGCGGTGGAAGTCGACTTCATGGCAGATTTTGCTCAGGATTTTTCTCTCGAGATCCAAAGCGCGTTTCTGGGCTGGCCGGCTCGTTTGCACGAGCCTTTGCAGCAATGGATACAAAAGAACCGGCGCTCAACGCTCGCGCGCGACCGCGACGCCATGGCGGCAATAGCATTTGAATTCGATGGCTATATCAGGGAAATGCTCAGCGTCAGGCGTGAAGCCGGGGATCGGGCGCCAGACGACATTACTACGCGCCTGCTAAGCGACCGCATCGACGGCAGGCTGCTTACCGACGATGAAATCGTCAGCATTTTGCGCAACTGGACCGTCGGAGAATTAAGCACTATCGCCGCTTGTGTAGGCATCCTGGCGCACTACCTGGCGGCCAATCCGCCAATTCAGGCATTGCTGCGCAGCGATATGTCCTTGCTGCCTGGCGCTAACGACGAAATTCTGCGCATGCATGCGCCGCTGATCGCGAACCGGCGCGTGACGACAGTTCCGGTAGAAATTGGCGGCAAGCAGCTGAATGCAGGTGAACGAGTGACGGTTATCTGGGCCTCGGCGAACCGCGACGAAGAAGTGTTTGGCGATCCCGACGAATTCCGCTTGGATCGCGACCCGTCATTGAACCTGCTTTATGGCGCAGGGGTCCATGTTTGTCCCGGAGCGCCACTTGCAAGATTGGAATTGACAGTCGTTATGGAAGAGTTGCTGCGTGGAAGCACGCTGTTATCCATCCCGCCAGGAACGCAAGCCAAGAATGCCGTTTATCCCGCTAGTGGCTTTTCGGTATTACCGCTACTCATTGATTAAGCAGCCGAGAAAATGCTTAGCAAGTAGGCGGCGGCCCCGCTGCCAACGACCACTAGCCAAGGCGGCAGTCGCCAGAACATCAGCGCCACTAACGCCAACAAGGCCAAGCCGAAATCAACCGGCTTATGGATTGCGCTGGTCCATACGGGGTGGTAAAGGGCTGCCAGCAACAGACCGACGACGGCAGCGTTCATTCCCACCAGCGCCGCACGCATGCGCATACTTTGGCGCAATTGCTCCCAAAACGGCAGGGTGCCGGCAACGATAAGAAACGACGGCACGAAAATGGCGACCAGGCAAAGCATTCCTCCCGCCCATGAGCCGAGTCCATGTTCCATGGATGCGCCCAGGAAGGCGGCGAATGTGAACAGAGGGCCGGGCACCGCTTGCGCAGCCCCGTAGCCGGCTAGAAACGTCTCGTTCCCGACCCACCCGTTGGGTACAACCTCAGCCTGAAGTAGCGGCAAAATGACATGGCCGCCACCGAACACCAGCGAGCCCGCCCGGTAGAATACGTCGATCATGGCCAGTGCCTGAGTAGGCCATGCTTGGGCCAACAAGGGGAGGCCGGCCAATAGGGCAAAGAATATGATCAAGAGCGCGGCACCTGTGCGCCTGCGTACGGCGATGGGTAGAGGTTCGTGCGCTTGCACCGAGGCGGGTTTAAATAGGAACAGGCCTATGCAGGCCGCAACCAGCATGACGCTTAACTGCCCTAGCGCGGTGGGCCACGTTAGTACAACGCAGGTAGCTGCCGCCATGATCGAAATATGGCGCGTATTCGTGCAGAGGCTACGACCCATGCCCCAGACGGCCTGCGCTACGACGGCGACAGCGGCGATTTTGAGCCCTTGCAGCAGGCCGTAGGGGACAGCGGCTCCCCAAGTCGACAGGCCTTGTGCAAGCAGTATAAGCAAGAAGGCGGAGGGTAATGTAAAGCCCAACCATGCCGCCAGTGCGCCACAATAGCCGGCGCGCGACAGCCCCAACGCCATACCCACCTGACTGCTTACCGGACCCGGTAGAAATTGGCAAAGCGCCACCAAGTCGGTATAGCTGCGCTCGCCCAGCCATTGGCGGCGCGACACGAATTCATCACGAAAATAGCCGAGATGAGCTACAGGACCACCGAACGATGTGCTGCCCAGCCGCAAGAAGATGAGGAATATCTTCCAGGCGCTTATGGATTGTATTGATACGTTTGAATCAGCCACCAGAAAGTACCGTCTTTAGTAGTTTGATAAAAGCTTCAGTTCGCGCGGGCAATAATCGCCGCCCCGGCGTCACGCACCATACGGTAACCGGCGGGAGAGTCCAGTCTGGCAAGACCCGCGTCAACTTGCCTTGCTTCAACAAAGGAAATGCATAACGATCAGACAGGCCGACGATGCCCACGCCCTCCACAGCCAGGGCTTGATGTAGTCCGACCGAATTGGCGAATAAGGCGTCGTTGGGTAAGCCTTCCCATCGTTGCGCATCCTGCGATAGGTGCCAGGGCTGCGGTTCGCCGTTGCTGGTAATCAGGATAAGTCCAGTGTGCGTCAGCAAATCGGCAGGTGCCTCGGGTATGCCTTTGCGCGACAAGTATGCCGGACTGGCATAGAGTCCGTTGTGCAAGACGGCGACTTGGCGGGCGACCAAGGTGTTGTCATCCGGCAGCTGGCCCGCGATTCGGACCGCAATATCAAAGCGTTCCGCAATCAGGTCGACTCGGCGTGACGACAGATCAAGATGCAGTTTCACCGCTGGGTACGTCGTTGCGAAGCGGGCCAGAAAGGGAACCAGCGATAACGGCTGGAATTCCGGCGGCAGCGATACCCGCAGCGTACCTTGCGGCATGATTTGCCGATGTAACGCCAGCGCCGTCACCGCTTCCGTCTCGTTGACCAGTTGTTCCGCATGTTCCAGTACCCTCTGGCCGAATTCCGTTATGGCCAGGCGCCGCGTACTGCGTGTGATCAGGCGTTCGCCCAACATGCTTTCCAGCGCGGTCATACGGCGCGACAGGGTCGATTTGGGCAGACCAGTACGTTCAGCCGCTCCCGAAAAGCTGCCCGCCTCGATGATGCGGGCAAAGATCACCAAATCGTTTGCGTTTACTGTCATAGGATGGCTGATTGTTCCATATATGGAATATGAATATCCATTTTAGGGGCTTCTGTCTATTAGATTTCATCAATACAATAGTAACCGTACCTTCCAAACCCAAATTAACGTAGCGGGACATTGATGAATCAGCACTATACGCGCACCGCCGTTTTTCTTCACTGGCTAGTGGCCTTGGGATTGTTTGGCACCTTTGCGCTGGGCTTTTATATGCATGATTTACCGCTGAGCCCTAGCAAACTGCAGTTCTACGCATGGCACAAGTGGGCCGGGGTCAGTCTATTTATGCTGATCGTCATACGCCTGGCATGGCGGCTAAGCCATCCTGCGCCTCGGCTGCCCGATATGCATCCCGTATTGCGTTTCCTGGCCAATGCCGCGCATGTCTTGTTATACGTGCTAATGGTTGCCATACCGGTGAGCGGGTGGCTGATGAGTTCGGCGCAAGGATTCCAAGTCGTCTGGTTCGGCATTGTGCCATTACCCGACCTGATCGCTAAAAATGCGGCGCTTGGCGAGTTTCTTAAAGACACGCACGGGGTGTTGAACTACACCTTTCTGGCGGCGGTGATCGCCCATATTGGCGCGGCACTAAAGCATCATTTTATTAACCACGACACTGTGCTGGCACGCATGATTCCAATATTGAAGAAGTCATGATCAATTCCAGTTTGAATGTGGTGACGTTTCACCGGAGAATGCCATGAAGGCAAATTTGCTGCACCGTTTAACTTTCGCTGCCATGCTCATGCCCGGGCTGCTGGCGGGTGCCCAAGCGGCGCCGTACAAAACGCTGGATGCCAATGCCAGCCGCATTACTTTCGCTTATAGCCAAATGAGTGTCGGGATGGATGGGATGTTCAGTACCGTAACCGCCAAGCAGTTCAATTTCGATCCATCGAAGCCCGAAACGGCGAAGGTCGTGCTCGAGATACCTTTATCCAGCGTCGATGCCGGATATGCGGAGGCCAATGCCGAAGTTGAAAAAAAGGAATGGCTACACACGGCGGATCATCCGTTTGCGCACTTCGAATCAAGTAAGGTCGAAGCGCTGGGCGGTAACCGCTATCAGGTTACGGGAATATTGACGATCAAGGGCAAGTCCAATGAAGTTACGGCACCATTCTCGTTCACCGAAAAGGGTGCCGCCGGTCAGTTCGACGGCGAGTTCACATTCAAGCGTGCCGACTTCAGCATCGGCGAAGGGATGTGGAGCGACTTCGATATCGTTGCCAACGATATCCAGGTCAAATTCAGTGTCGTTGCCAACCAATAATTGTGGCTGGTCATAATGCGCAACAACTCGTGCGTATCAATCAACGTATAAATTAACTATCACACTAAGGATCCTCAATGAAGAAATCACTTATCGCAGCCGCGTTCGCCACCATGATCGCCGCGCCGGCCTTTGCAGCTCCGCAGACGTATGTGCTTGATACAACGCACACGTTCCCCAGGTTTTCCTATAACCATATGGGAATGTCCAAGCAGATCTTGCGCTTCAATAAGACAACCGGAACGGTTACGCTCGACAAACAAGCCAAGGCGGCCGAAGTCGACATCAGCATCGACATGTCGTCAATAGATACTGGTTATGATTTATTCGAC
>CAZONP010000194.1:0-5176 GCA_964581155.1 uncultured Candidimonas sp.
GAAAGCCAAGTCTTGCATTTGGGCTGCTGTGGGCGCGACCGTCGTGACCACCCGGAATGCATCTTCAGGCACCTGGTAATCGTCGGGGTTCTGTACCAGCCAGCCGCCGCCAACCCGCTTGATATCGAAGGCATTGCGCGCATTGCCCAATGCCACTTGAAGGACGCGCACATTCTTCTTCGCCGCCAATAAGGCCAAGGCGTCAGACGAGTATTCCGGTGCGAGCAGCACTTCGGTGAACTGTCCGCTCACCGCTTGAGCGGTTGCCAGGTCCACCGGACGGTTGAAGGCAATGATGCCGCCGAATGCTGACGTTGGGTCAGTCTTGAACGCTTGCTGGTAGGCATGCAAGGTGTTGTCGCCCATGGCGACGCCGCAAGGGTTGGCGTGCTTGACGATAACGCAGGCGGTGGCCTGGAAACTGCGTACGCATTCCCATGCCGCATCGGCATCGGCAATATTGTTGTACGACAATTCCTTGCCCTGCAGCTGTGAATAGCTGCCCAGCAAGCCGGCGCCCACGGGTTGGTCGACGTAGAAGGCTGCGGCCTGATGCGGATTTTCGCCATAGCGCAAGACTTGCTGCTGTTTGACTTGCACCGTAAGCGTGCGGGGCCATGGATGACGTTCGGGCTCCTGGTCCTGTGCTGGCTCGGCAACAGCCAGGCTGCCAAGGTAGCCGGCGATGGCGCCGTCGTAGGCAGCCGTATGTGCATAGGTTTTCGTTGCGAGTTCAAGGCGCAGACCGTAGGAGGGAAAGCCTTGAGGGCTATCCATCCCGGCCAGCACGCGTGCATAGTCGGCAGGGTCGATGACGACAGTCACGCCACCTTCCGTGGTGCCATGGTTCTTGGCTGCGGCACGCAGCATGGCAGGCCCGCCGATATCGATGTTTTCGACTGCGTCTTCGAATGTGCAGCCGGGTTTCGCGACGGTTTCGCGGAAAGGGTAGAGGTTGACTACCAGTAAGTCGATGCGTTCGATTCCATGATCCTGCAGGGTTTTCAGGTGCTCGGCGCTATCGCGGCGGGCGAGCAGGCCGCCATGGATCTTGGGATGGAGCGTTTTGACACGACCGTCCAGGATTTCCGGAGAACCCGTATGTGCGGCTACTTCGGTTACGGCCAGGCCGGCGTCGGCCAGCAGCTTGGCGGTACCGCCGGTGGATAAAAGGCGAACGCCGCGTTGGGCAAGGGCCTGGGCAAATTCAACGATTCCGGCTTTGTCGGAAACCGAGAGTAGGGCAGTCTGGATTTTCATTATGGGACAGTTCAAGGTTTAGAAATCAGGGTTGGATATTGTGAGCAAGCAGCTTTCTACGCAGGGTGCTGCGCGTAATGCCGAGCATTTCGGCCGCCTTCGACTGGTTGCCGTGGGCCTTTTCCAGCGCCACTTGCAACACGGGGCGTTCGACGCAACTTACCACCATGGCCAGCATGTCGTGCGGTTCTGAATCGCCCAAGTCCATAAAATAACGTTCCAGCCGATCTCTCACGGCTTGTTCCAAGGTGTTCGTTTTACTCATGATCCTAGTTGCAAATATTCTTTGACGGGCGTTGGGCTTCAAGCCCTTGCCGCCGAAGCCATGATCGGCTCGTTGGGGGGGTGGCGATCAAACCATTGCCGCAAGGCACGGGTCTGATCGCACGTCGTGCTTATTTTGTTGATGCAAGGCATGAATGCGGCTGCATCAGGCAAATCGGCCAAGTACCAGCCAATATGCTTGCGCGCGGAACGCACACCGGTAAATTCGCCATAGAAGCGGTAATGATCTTCCAGGTGATCCAGAAGGCAATCGCGCAATTCGCCATAGGTGGGCGCCGCCAAGTGGCTGCCGTGCTCAAGAAAATAGGCAATCTCACGGAAAATCCAGGGCCTGCCTTGAGCGGCGCGCCCCACCATGATGGCATCTGCGCCTGTGTACTCTAGTACGTATTTTGCTTTCTCGGGACTATCGATATCCCCATTTGCAATGATCGGGATACTGACCGCCTGTTTGACTGACCGTATCGTATCGTACTCGGCCGACCCTTGGTAAAGGTCGCAGCGAGTCCGGCCGTGCAGGGTCAGGGCGGAAATTCCAACGTCCTCAGCGAGTTTGGCAATGCGCACCGCGTTCCGGCTTTCGCGATCCCAGCCGGTTCGGGTCTTGAGTGTAACCGGCACGCCCGCTGGCGCGCACGTGCGTACGACGCTTTCAAGTATGCGCGCTACGCGGTCTTCGTCGCGCAACAGCGCCGATCCCGACGCTACGTTGCATACTTTTTTCACCGGACAACCCATGTTGATATCAATAATGCATGCGCCCTTGCTGATGTTGAAGGCAGCCGCCTGGGCCATCATTTCCGGATCCGATCCGGCGATTTGCACCGCGATCGGATCGATCTCGCCTTCGTGATCCAGGCGCCGGGATGTCTTCACGCTGTCCCATAAGCGAGGGTTGCTGGCCGCCATTTCGGACACGGCATAGCCCGCCCCCAGTCTTTTGCAAAGCTTGCGGTAGGGGCGGTCGGTTACGCCCGCCATGGGCGCGACGAAAACCGGGTTGGGAAGAGACCAAGGGCCTATGAGCATCGGGGGATTTTAACCCCCGATCAGTTGTCGGGCCCAAAGGCTCACGCGCGCAGGCCTTGCAATAGCTGACGAGCCAGTGTGTTGCGCAGTGGCGGTACCAGGTCGAGAGCAAGCAATGCTGCTCCGCCGGCATGTTCGATGATCGGGTTTCCCGTGGCAAATACGCGGGGCAGGAAGTCCGTGATACCCGCCGTCAGCCAACGGTCAGGGCGGCGTGTGCGTGCGAATTCAACGAGGCGGTGCGTTGGATCTGTCTCGGGCCGGGCAAGCCATGGCGCGAGGGCTTGCCCCAGTTGGGCGGCATCGCGCAAGCCCAGGTTGAGCCCTTGGCCGGCGACCGGATGCAGCGTCTGCGCCGCGTTGCCGATGGCGACGGTGCGCGCGTTGATCAGTGACGGGCCGGCATGCAAGGCCAGGGGAAAGACATGCCGCTCGCCCACGCATTCCAGGCGACCCAACCGATCACCAAATTGACTGTACAGCGCTTGTTCGAAGGTGGCGTCGTCCAATTCCATGAGGCAAGCGGCTTGCTTTGGTGGGCAACACCAGACTGCGGCATACAGATCGCTGCCGTCCGGGTGCGGCAGCATTGCCAACGGCCCTTGTGCCGTGAATCGCTCGAACGCCCAGCCTGCGCGCGGCCGGGAAGCCCGTAGCACCGCCAGAATGGCGTGTTGCTTGTAGTCGCGCCGAATGCCTTGAGGGCGCGATCCGTCTGACTGGATGGCGAGCGCCGCGGTGATCTTCGTTTCGCCCAGTTCCATTGCGACACGGCCACCCACCAGCTGTTGTACAGGCGCGGCCTCTATCAGGTCGACGCCGCTTTCGCGCAAGGCGCCATGCAAACCGGCCAGCAGGGCGTCGTAGGCCACGACACTGCCAAGGCGGGGGACATCCAGTTCGGCACTGTCGATCACCGTGCGGCCCAAGCGGCCACGCTGACTGACATGGACCACGTCTATGCTGGCCGCCGCATTGGGCCAGGCGCCCAGTTGTTCGAGCAGCACTCGGCTGCCGTGATTAAGTGCCAGAGTCCGAGGGTCGGTCTGCCGGCTTTCCGCGCCAGGCGCGCCGGCCGAGGCGGCGAAATGCCGTCCCATCAAGGCGATACGCTTTGGGTTCGGTGCCTTGCCGGCCAGTATCAGCGCGAGCGCGCTTCCGGCGGGGCCGGCGCCGCTGATGGCGATATCGTATGTTGGCGTATCCATTTGATTTCCGTGCTCGACTACAATGCAACCCGATTTTACGGTGTTAGCGCAATGGCCCCAAGGGGTCGGACGAGGCCACGCATGAAACAATTTACCACTCCCGCGCACCATCGCAGTAAGGTCGCTGCCGCTTGGCTTGCCTGTCTGCTGGGCGTTTTTGGGGCCCACTGGTGGTACATGGGGCGCCGGGGCGCCTGGGCCGTCACCGCTTTCTCGGTCGCCATGCTGGTATTGAGCCAGTTTTACCCCGTCTGGTGGGACAACCCCGCGTTTCTTGCCCTGATCATCCCCATATCCGACGGCTTCATCGAAGCCCTGGTCTTTGCGCTCAAGCCCGACGATGCCTTCGACGCCAAGTACAACCGCAGCTCGGGGAAAACGACGCGCACGGGCTGGAACGCCGTCATCGTCGCCATTTTGACGACGTTTTTTGGCGGTACCATCTTCGTCTTTGGCATCGCGCTTATCGTCATGCATATCTACACGGCCATGGGATGGCTGGACGGCTACACCTACTAGCGACGCCCCGGGGCGCAGGACGGCCATCTGCTAGAATGCAAGCTCTTTCCGTCATTGGGGAGTAGCCAGTCCCGGTGCATCCGGGGCGCGTGCGTCAACATACTTGGCGATTCTTCGCCATGGCGCATGCAGTCGGGGCGGCCGTGCCGCCCAACACCAGGCGAGACCTTTGGCCATTGACCGTTGCCCTTTGCCGGGCGCGACGCGTCAGTGCGCCTTGGTTCTCTGTTTGCCCGGCCTGGTCGTCATGTTAGTCACTTTCCTTCTGTTCTTCGGCTCCGCCATCGTCATTTACTTCGCCTGCGAGTTCTTCGTCAACGGCGTTGAGTGGGTGGGATGCAGGCTTAACCTCGGTGCGACAGCCGTGGGCACTGTGCTGGCGGCATTTGGAACCGCGTTGCCGGAAAGTGCCGTCACCTTCATGGCCGTGGTATTCGGTGACACGCCCGAGCAAAGAGACATCGGCGTAGGCGCCGCATTGGGCGGGCCGCTCGTGCTGGCCACGCTCGCGTATGCAGTGGTGGGTTTCATGCTGTGGCGTCGCCGCCGCGGCGGCGTCATGCCCATTATCAAGGCCGATCAGCAGCGACTTGCACGCGATCAAGCCTGGTTCATGGGGATTTTTGCCGTGAAGATTGCCCTGGGTCTGGTTGTTTTCGCCTGGAAGCCCTGGCTTGGCTTCCTTTTTCTATTCGTCTACGCCATGTACGTCAAGCGCGAACTGAACGCCGATGAGGGTTCGATGATCATGGAGGAACTCGAGCCCCTGAAGATTCACCGCAGGGATCCCACCATGTCGTGGGCAGTGCTGCAAACGGCGCTTGCATTGGCCGTCATAGGCTTCGCGTCGCATATTTTCGTGCTACAGATCGAGA
>CAZONP010000195.1:0-5133 GCA_964581155.1 uncultured Candidimonas sp.
TCATGGCGCTCGGTGCCGATAATGCGCAGCCCACCCGCGGCCTTGACGGCCGCGTTGTCGGGCGCCCATTCGGCCTTGATGGTTTCAACGCGTGCGTCTTTTTCGGCGGCCGACAGGCTGTCGTCGGCGCGGATAAGGTCGACTTGTTTTTCGACACTGCCGCCCAGCACAATGTCGGTACCGCGGCCGGCCATATTGGTTGCGATGGTGATGTGGCCCGGTTTACCGGCTTCGGCGACGATTTCGGCCTCGCGCGCATGCTGCTTGGCGTTGAGCACTTCATGGAGCAGACCGGTCTTGGTCAGCATGCCTGACAACAGTTCCGAGTTCTCGATGCTGGTCGTACCGACAAGCACGGGCTGACCACGCTCGTGGCAGTCTTTGATGTCGGCAAGGATGGCGTTGTATTTTTCGGGATCCGTCTTGAAGACCTGATCGTTCTGATCCACGCGCGCCATGGGGCGGTTGGTGGGAATGATGACGGTTTCCAGCGTATAGATTTCCTGGAATTCGTAGGCTTCGGTGTCTGCCGTGCCCGTCATGCCGGCCAGCTTTTCGTACATGCGAAAATAGTTCTGGAACGTAATCGACGCCAGTGTCTGATTCTCGTTCTGAATCTTGACGCCTTCCTTGGCTTCCACCGCCTGGTGCAAGCCATCGGACCAACGGCGCCCGGCCATCATGCGCCCGGTGAATTCGTCGACAATGACGATCTCGCCGTCTTGCACGACATATTGCTGGTCGCGAAAGAACAGATTATGGGCGCGCAAGGCCACCATGAGGTGATGCATGAGCGAAATATTGCGGGGATCGTAAAGCGATTCGCCTTCCGGGAGCAGCCCCATGTTGGTCAGGGTTTGTTCCGCCTTCACGTGCCCGGCTTCCGACAAATGGACTTGCTGCCCTTTTTCGTCGACCCAGAAGTCGCCTTCGGGTTCCGGCTCTTGCGGCTTGGGCTCGGCTGCCATGCGATCCAGCATTGGCGGCACGGCGTTCATGCGCATGTAGAGTTCGGTGTTGTCTTCGGCCTGCCCGGAGATGATCAGCGGCGTGCGGGCCTCGTCGATAAGAATGGAATCAACCTCGTCGACAATGGCATAACTGAGCGGACGCTGGCGACGGTCTTCGGCGCGATATTCCATGTTGTCGCGCAAATAATCGAAGCCGTATTCATTGTTCGTGCCATACGTGATATCGGCGGCATACGCAGCGCGCTTTTCTTCATTTTCCTGCTGGGGCACTACGACCCCGACCGTCATGCCCAGGAAGTTGTACAGCCGTCCCATCCATTGCGCATCGCGACGCGCAAGATAGTCGTTGACTGTAACGACGTGCACGCCCTTGCCGGACAATGCATTCAGGTAGACGGCCAGCGTGGCCATAAGCGTCTTGCCTTCCCCTGTACGCATTTCGGCGATTTTGCCATTGTGCAGCGCAATGCCACCCAGCATCTGGACATCGAAATGTCGCATGCCGAAGACCCGCTTGCTGGCCTCGCGCACCACGGCAAAGGCCTCGGGCAGCATGGCGTCCAGCTTGGCGCCCTGCGCATACCGCTCGCGAAACTCTGTGGTCTTGGCCGCCAGATCCTCGTCGGACAGGGCGGCTATGGTTGACTCGAGCGCATTGATTTGCGCCGCTTGCTTGCGATACTGCTTGAGTATCCTGTCGTTACGACTACCAATGAGCTTTTTTAGCAGAGAAACCATTCTTGTGTCGTCGCTGCGAACATGCCGCCTGTAATGGCCGGCAGTCCCCATGCGTGTCTTTTTTGGGGTTGGCGGATGAAACCGCAGGAAAACGATACAGTTTAACGCACCCGCGTGAGGTTGGCGTCTGCCACCCCCGATGCATCAGCCACAAACTGCTGGTCGGGGGTTGCCTTGTCCAGGAATAGCGTCGGATCAAGGGGGTGCCCCGCCATGCGCACTTCGAAATGCAGGTGTGGGCCGGTGGAACGGCCAGTGGAACCCACGCGCGCGACCACTTGGCCCTTTTCAACCAGGTCGCCCATCTTGACCTTTATGGAAGACGCATGGGCGTAACGAGTGATCATGCCGTTGCCGTGATTGATCTCAACCAGCTTCCCATAGCCGGGGACGTAGCGAGCCTCGCTTACGACTCCGCCGGATGCCGCGTGTATTGGCGCACCGCGCGGCGCGGCGAAATCCAGCCCTTCATGCATGGAATGCCGACCAGTGACGGGATTGCGTCGCCAGCCGAAGGACGAGCTTAGATAGGGATAGTCCACGGGCATGAACGTGGGAAGGCCTGCTTCTATGCCGGTTCGCCGAGTAAGCACGAGGTCCAGCATGCCGAACCAGTCCTTTTGCTCCGTCAATTGCCGGGACAGCGCATCGAGTTGGCGGCCAAGACCTTCAGCGGACCAGCTCGCAGCGGCGTCATCGCCAATGTCGTCCATGACGGCCGGCGCACTGGCCTCTTGCAGACTGGCATGCACCTCGGGATCGGTGAAAGACACCCCGGCCGCGTCGGCGACCCGCTTGCTCAAGCCACCCATGGCGATCAGCTCCGCCTGCAGCTGGCCCACTTTCGACGCCAGCACGCTGACATTCTCGCGAATGTAGAGCGAATCGAGCGAGGATTGCTCGGCAATAAAGCGTTCCTGCCCATTACTGAGCGCGGGCCGCTGCCCCAAGTACGACTGAACCCACGCGCCTGCGGCGGCCGAAGCGACCATTGCAATGCCGGCGACGGCAGCCACAACGACTACCTTAAGTCCTTTGGCGTTAGAATCAATAGGCTGATTCTGTAAAGTTGAATCACTCACGATAACCCTTCAATAAAGAGCGCGCATGTCAAGACCGCCCAATCGACGCTCCCAGGATAGCGATGCACCCGTTCAGGCGCTCAGCTGGCTAGTAAGCGATCAGCACGGCGCCCAGGTGTTGACCATGGCGCGCAATCTGCTGGCGGTTGAAAACGCGGCAAAAGAAATCCTGCCGCCTGCGCTAGCGCAGGTTTTTAAAGTGGCACGTATAGAAAGACAGCAAATAACGCTGGCGGTTCCCAGCGCTGCGTACGCATCGAAACTTCGACAAATGGCGCCGCGCATTGTGCAACTGTTAACTGACGCTGGATGGAACCTTAACGAAATCATCGTCAAGGTTCAAGCGGGCCTGGTCCAAAGCCAGACAAAAACAAGCACTCGGGAAGTCACGCCGCTGGATAAAACGGCGCTTGACGCTTTTGATGAACTGCAAAATAACATACGGCCAGGCGCGCTGGCTGATGCCATCAAGCGCTTGCTGGCGCGCCACAGATCCTGATGCCGGCTATCCGTTTCAGGCGAACTTCCATTCCTGGGTGAACGCCTTCGGCGCCGTAGCCGCCGATTCGTACGTGACGAACTCCCAACTTTCCTGCTGGGCCAGCAAAGCCCGGGCCAACTGGTTATTCAAGGCATGACCCGACTTGCAGGCAACATAACGCGCGACCAGCGGCTTGCCGATCAAGTACAAGTCGCCAATGGCGTCCAGAATCTTGTGCTTTACGAATTCGTCGTCGTAGCGCAAGCCATCGGTATTCAGGACGCGGTATTCGTCCATTACGATGGCGTTGTCCAGGCTACCGCCGCGCGCCAGGCCCGCGGCACGCAAGGCTTCCACTTCGCTGACAAAACCGAACGTGCGCGCGCGCGCGATGGTTTTGACGTATGAATCTTTTCCAAAATCGACTTCGGCAAAATTGGCTGTGGAATCAATGGCCGGATGACGGAAATCGATCGCGAACGACAATGCATAGCCGTTGTATGGTTCCAGGCGAGCCCATTTCAGCTCGTCGCCTTCACCTTCGCGAACTTCCACCGTCTTCAGTACGCGTATGAATTTCTTCGGCGCCATCTGTTCCTGCAAGCCTGCGGACCGGAGCAAATACACGAATGTGCCGGCGCTGCCATCCATGATGGGCACTTCTTCGCCTGTCAGGTCAACGTGAAGGTTGTCGATGCCAAGGCCAGACAACGCAGACATCAAATGCTCTACCGTGGATACGCGCACGTCGCCCTGTTGAAGCACGGACGCCATACGTGTATTACCGACCTGGTCGGCCAGAGCGGGCAAGTGGACGACTTCAGGCAAATCAACGCGATGAAACACAATACCGGTGTCTGGCGCGGCCGGACGCAGGGTGATTTCGACCCGGCGTCCCGAGTGCAAGCCGACCCCTTTGGTACTGATTGTTTTCTGAATGGTGCGTTGACGTAGCATATTTTTATTTAACCGACGTAGTTCTACCCGGTTTTAGGCCATTTATATTAAGAGGTTATTGTAACCACATTGCGGGTAAACCATTAAAATTCAAGTGTTTCAAACGACTTCCGGCGCCGCTTGGTATGACAGCAAACAACACGACGCACATCCTCGGGGAAGGAGAGGATGCGCGTCGTGGCCTGGCCGGCGCAACTGCCCGGCAGACATGTGAGAGGCTGGGGTCAGTCGGCCTGTTTACGCAGAAACGCCGGAATATCGAAGTGGTCCATACCCGCCGTTTCCAGTGCCCGCACCTGAGCCGACGCCTGACTGCGGGGATTGCGGATCACCGAAGGGACCTCCGCATGACCGAAGTCGTGGCCGCCCATCATGGGAACGTTGTCGGTGCCCGTGCGCAACGCTTCATTCTGCACCAATTGAGGACGCGCGACAGCCGGACGTCCCAAGCCAGTGGCCACAACGGTCACACGCAGGTTCTCGCCCATGGATTCATCGTAGGCCGTGCCGAAGACGATGGTGGCATCGTCGGCGGCGTAGCTGCGGATGGTATCCATGATCTCGCGGGTTTCACGCATCTTGAGCGTACGGCTGGCCGTGATATTGACCAACATGCCGCGCGCGCCGTGCAAGTCCACGCCTTCCAGCAACGGGCAAGCGATGGCCCGTTCGGCCGCCACGCGTGCGCGGTCCGTGCCTGCGGCGATGGATGTGCCCATCATGGCCTGGCCCTGTTCGCCCATAATGGTCTTGACGTCTTCAAAGTCGACGTTGACGTTGCCTTCCACGTTGATGATCTCGGCAATGCCCGCGCAAGCGTTGTGCAAGACGTCATCGGCCGACTTAAAACAATCTTCCTGGGTTGCGTCCTCGTCCATCAGGTCATACAGGTTTTCATTCAGCA
>CAZONP010000196.1:0-5133 GCA_964581155.1 uncultured Candidimonas sp.
ACTACCGCCACCTTGGATGATTTTGGCCTCAAGCGCCGTCAAGGCCTCACCGGCCCAGCGCCGGGGAAGTGAACTCGGCGCCACGCTGCATCTTCAGCTCGATGGCCTGGCGTGCAGCCCGCAAGCCCAACGGCGGTACGCCGGGGCGCACAGCTATGGTTTGTCGTTCTTGAGGGACAGCGTTCCGCGAGATTCAAGCAGACGCCGCGTGTTCTCCAGCTCTTTTTTGTAGCAACTCCGCATCCGGCAACACCGTCCGATAGTTGGCCGCCATCACCTTGGTCGGCAAGCCATCCAACGCATACCGTGCCAGGGCATGGCGGTTGTCAGCGCACATTGCAAGGGCTTAATACGAAAGCTTTTGGTCGGGGCGACATGACTCGAACATGCGACTCCTGCGTCCCGAACGCGTTCCTGGCCCTTTTACTTATAGGCACGGATTAAAAAAACGCTTATAAATCAAGACCGGTCATGCCGCAGCGCGCAACTATGCGCAACAACGGGAAGCGTTGTCATAGGGAATTGGAGCACAATTGGAGCACAAACTTCGCTGGAAGCCACCGTACGAGCGGGATGAAGCAAGCACGATAAAATCAGATAACACCCACAACATATCTGTGCCTCGAGCATCTGTGCCTCGAGCATTGAAATAGCACAAAAAAAAGCATAGAATAGTTCTATGTTTTTAAGAGGCCACCTATGAATGTGAATCCCATTTTCGCTTCGTCCACCGTCAGTATCACCGACCTACGGCGCAACCCCAATGCCGTCATTGACGAGGCAGACAACGCGCCTGTGGCCGTGCTGAACCACAACCGTGCCACAGCCTACGTAATTTCGGCTCGTGCTTACGAGGAACTCATGAACCGGATCGAAGATGCAGATCTGGCTGACATCGTACGCAAGCGTCGTAGCGGCAACACAGTCAAGGTAACGCTTGACGATCTATAACTTGGAATTTCACGAAGCTGCCCTCAAGGAATGGCGCAAGCTCGACGGCAGCATCAAACGGCAGTTCAAAGACAAACTGGCCGAACGACTGCTGTGTCCGCGAGTACCCAAAGCACAACTGCACGGAAACGACATGCAGGACACCTACAAGATCAAGCTACGCAACGTCGGCTACCGCCTGGTCTACGAGGTGCATGACCAAACCGTCACCGTATTGGTCTTATCGGCGGGGCGCCGCGACAAGAACCAGGCTTACCTGCAAGCGCAATCACGCAAGGCGTAGCCTATGGGCTCGCCCTCGATGTGCGCTGTGATCACCGTGATGCCGGACGCATAGTGCCCGAGCGCTTCGCGAAAGCGTAATGGCTCGATCGCAGTACTGGAAAGTGATATTGTAGAATTTAAATACAGCGCGCAGCTCGAAAGAGCCGCCCGCCAATGTTGGCAAACTTCAGCCCTTAGTCCGAGTCTGGCCGTCACGAGCCGCTCACGATGGCCATATCCACCTGAGAATCAGTTCGAGAGTTCCCTGCGGACGATTTCCGCACCGGCACTCAACGCGCTTAGTTTGCCTCTTGCGACTCCACGAGACAAGGGAGCCATGCCGCAGTTGGTGCAAGGATAGAGCTTATCGGCATCTACAAACTGAAGTGCTTTTCGCAGGGTGTTGGCGACATCCTCAGCAGTTTCAATGGTATTGGTTGCCACATCAATGGCGCCTACCATCACTTTCTTTCCCCGAATGAGTTCGATCAGATCCATGGGAACGCGAGAGTTTTGGCATTCCAGCGAGACGATATCGATACTGGATTTTTGCAGTTTGGGAAAAGCTTCTTCGTATTGCCGCCACTCTGATCCCAGCGTCTTTTTCCAATCCGTATTGGCTTTGATGCCATAGCCGTAGCAAATGTGGACAGCGGTGTCACACTTGAGCCCTTCAATGGCTTTTTCCAGCGTGGCGACGCCCCAATCATTCACCTCATCGAAGAACACATTGAATGCAGGTTCGTCAAACTGGATGATATCGACACCAGCAGCCTCCAACTCCCTGGCTTCCTGATTGAGAATCTTGGCAAATTCCCAAGCCAGTTTTTCGCGGCTGTGGTAGTGGCCGTCATAAAGTGTGTCGATCATCGTCATGGGACCCGGTAATGCCCATTTGATCGGTTGCTTGGTCTGCTGGCGCAAGAACTTGGCATCTTCGACAAACACGGGCTTACGCCGAGCCACAGCACCCACGACCGTGGGAACGCTCGCATCATAGCGATCACGAATTCTAACGGTCTTGCGGTTCTCAAAGTCAACACCGTCCAGGTGCTCAATGAACGTCGTCACGAAATGCTGACGCGTTTGTTCACCATCGCTGACAATATCAATACCTGCGTGCTGCTGTTCCTGCAGAGACAGCCGCAAAGCATCTTGCTTGCCCTCGATCAATCCCTCATCTGGCAGTTTCCAAGGTGACCAAAGTTTTTCGGGTTCTGCAAGCCAAGAGGGCTTAGGCAGGCTGCCAGCAGTTGACGTGGGTAATAGTTTTTTCACAATAGTAGCCATGGTGTTTTTAAAATCGTCAAAGAGAGTAGTTAGCGGACCATTGCTCAAGAATCGCCCGGTATGGTTTGATAAAATGTTCCTCGACAAACCTTCCCTGCTCGATAGCCAGTTGGCTACGCTCCTCTCGATCATAAACAATTCGGGTTAACGAATAATCCTGATGCTTCAGGCTTGGTTGATAGGACTTCCCTGCCGAAGAATTCGCGTTGTAAATCTCTGGCCGGTAAATCTTCTGGAAGGTGCCCATTGTGCTGATGGTGCTGATAAGCTCAAGATTGGTGTAATCGCTCAGCAAATCGCCGGAAAAATAAAAAGCCAAAGGCGCAGCACTATCCGGAGGCATGAAGTAGCGCACCTTCATCCCCATTTTTTTGAAATACTCGTCAGTCAGAGAATATTCACCTTGATGGTATTCAACGCCCAATACCGGGTGCTGATTTTCAGTTCGATGATAGGTCTTGTTGCTCGAAACGCTCAGGCATATAACGGGCGGCTTGCTGAAATTTTCTTTGTACGTACTTGAATTGACGAAGCACTTGAACAGCTTCCCATGCAGGTCTCCAAAATTGTCTGGCGTACTGAACCCAGGTTGATTTTTTGTGTGTTCCAGCAGCAGAACGCTGAAATCATAATCTCGCACGTAAGAGGAGAAATTATTCCCTACGATGCCTTCAATGTGTTCGTTGGTTTTGTGATCATTAATGCTCGTCTTTAATATTTCAATTAAAGGGAGGGCATTGGCACTGCTTGTGCCGTTAATGCACATCTCGACCGAAATGATTTCAAGATTAACGGAATAGCGATCACCAGTGGGATTGTCCCAATGCGCCAGGGCATTGAAACGATTGTCAATCATCCTGAGGGTGTTGCGCAGGTTATCCTGACGACTCGTTCCTCTAGCGAGATTGGCAAAGTTGGTTGTGATTCGCGTATTGTCTGAAGGACGATAGTCTTCATCGAGACAAGTGCTCTTGATGGCAAATGTAAACTCTTTACTCATTGGGATCTACCGCCCTAAATACTAAGATAAAACTCGCGTCCATTTATTCGTCGCTGCTAAATTTTTTTCAGCAGTCTTGGCATTTACGTTGCAATGGGGCTAGTTTACGTCGAGCAACACATGAGTAAAAGTGATTTGTTTTCATTACTAAATTAGATTTATTCATGCTCCGGCGGACATTCCGAATCAAACCACGGCAGGCCTTTTTGCCTGTTCGATAAATGCACGCAGGTAATCGATACCCACATCCGCCTGGCGAGCGCCCAGAAAGATGTGTTTGGCAATGCCTTTCTTGCCTAGCCGGACTGGCACCACATTCATCGTGTCTGCGTACTCTAGCACCAGCCAGCGCGGCAACGCCGCCACTCCACGGTCACTAGCGACCATTTGCAGCATGATGTCCGTTGTCTCGATGGCCTTGTGGCGCTTGGGCGTGACGCCGGCCGGCGTCAGGAACATGCTGTAGATGTCGAGCCTGTCGATCGGCACCGGATAGGCTACCAGCACTTCGTTGGCGAGCTGTTTGGGGGTGACATAGTCCTCCTTGGCAAGATAATGGTTGCCAGCGACGACCAGCACTTGTTCGTAGTCGAACACAGGCTCGAACACGAGTCCGGGTTTGTTCAGTGGATCGGGTGTGACCAGCAGGTCGATTTCGTAGCCGAACAGCGCCCCGATGCCTCCGAACTGGAATTTCTGCCTCACATCCACATCCACATCCGGCCAGGCCGCCAAATAGGGGGAGACAATCTTCAGCAGCCACTGGTAGCAGGGATGACATTCCATGCCGATGCGCAGTGACCCGCGCTCTCCCTGGGCAAACTGACGCAGACGCTCCTCGGCCAAGGTCAGTTGTGGCAATACCCGGTTGGCCACCGCCAACAGGTATTGACCCGCTTGAGTAAGTCTCAGACTACGGCCTTCACGTAGCCAGATGTCGGTGCCCAGTTGCTGTTCCAACTTCTTCATGCTGTGGCTTAAGGCCGACTGCGTCACGTGCAAGACGCCGGCGGCTGCAGTCAGCGAACCGTGTTTTTCCACCTCCTGAATGATGGTTAAATGGATACGATCAAGCATAATGAATGTTTAAAACTCATAATTTATGTAGGTAAAGGAATTTAACTTCATTGTTTTGCAACCGTACGATTTGCCAGTTCAAAGATCTTTTGAGAGCGAATCATGGCCTCTATTCACAATCTCGGCTTTCCACGCATCGGCTCCAAGCGACTGGAAGCGGCAGTATGTATTTCTCCGAAGCAGACATGCTGCAACGACTGGATCTATCTCCATGTTCCTGTATCACTTCTGAGGAACAACCGTACAGCTTCTACTGCTAGGCAACGTGGCGAGAACTCAGCCAGCATCTGCGGGCTCGTTATGCGGAGCAAAAGGTGAGGGGGGACTGCTTGGACATACGAAACTCCACAAACTAAGGAGTACCGTATAAGCAAAAACGGGCCTTTTCCGTACGTGATTTTTCGGCACATTTGCGAAAAACCTTGGGGCTTTGGAGCACAATTGGAGCATAAGGCTATTTTTTATGCTCCAGCACCCCGTAGCCAAAAACAAAAAGCCCTTGCAAAACAAGGGCTTAATATTGAAGACGTTGGTCGGGGCGACATGATTCG
>CAZONP010000197.1:0-5132 GCA_964581155.1 uncultured Candidimonas sp.
TACCAGTCCAGCTTCGACGATGGTGGCAGCAAGCTGAACCTTGTCGGCTACCCGCTGTCCGGTGCGTTCGGCCGGCCATTCGATATTTCCGGGACGGTCGGAAAATCCACACAAATATCCGCCCGCGACGGTGGTCACGAAACCGCGCTGGAAGTTGATTTTTCCGGCTTGCGCGTGATCAACGTGGAGAACCTGGCCGGCGATGCCGAGCCGCAGCCCAAAGCGATGATGGAGCATGTTGCCTCTGTCACCGGCAGCGCGGCGGGGGTTAAGAACGAGAACCTGCGCAACGTCGGGCCCAGCGTGCAGTATCGCATCGTCGGGCGCGATGGGCAGGCGCACGAATACACCAATTACATGTTGCCGATGGAGCTTGATGGCAGCATGGTTTTCCTGGCCGGTGTGCGCGAGACGGCGGCACAACCGTATCGCTACATCCGCATTCCCGCCGACGAGAAAAGCACGGTGGCCGAGTTCATGGAATTGCGGGCCGCCCTCGATAACCCGGCACTGGTCAATATTGCCGCTACCCGTTTCGCCGAAAAGAACGCCAACAACGAATTGCAGGCGCCGTTGCTGCAGAAGGCGGCGGTAGGGGCGCTCGAAACCTTCTCGCGTGGAGGATTTGACGGTATCATCGAGAAGGTTCCGGAAAAGGATCGGGAAAATGTACTGGGCTTTGCGGTCCCCATGATCCAGCTGTCGCTCATGGAATTGCGCGAAATCGTTCGCGGGCAATCCGGGCGCCAACCCATCGACCATAACGGGCCGGCAGCCGAAGAGGCCGACAAATGGGTGCAAATGGCATTGCTGGCTATGGCCAACTTGCCTGACTATCCCGCACCAGTGTTCATGACACTGAAAGGTTTCGAACAGGTGCAAGCCAGCGTCTTCCAGGTGGCGCGCAGCCCCGGCAAGAATACCGTGTACCTCGGGTGTCTGTTTCTTGTTATTGGCGTATTTTCCATGTTTTATATCCGCGACCGCCGAATCTGGGTATGGATCAAACCCAATGGCCAGGGCACCGATCTGCTGGCGGCCATGACATCACAACGACGCACGCTCGACTTCAATCATGAATTCGAGCGCTTCAAAGAGGCGTTCCAACGCCTCGCCACGTAAATAGGGTACTCCCATGTCCGAGTCCGTCATTCAGTCATCTGTACCCTCATGGGAAGAGTCCATGTCTTCCAGTGGCGACTCGCGCGGGCGCCGCGGTAAGCCAGACTGGACCGATATCGCATTTTTCCTGCTCTTGGGAATTGGTGCGGCCTATGTGTTGTCGGCCTACGCCGGCAGCATGGACTACTACGAAGAGCTTATCCTCGGTGGTGCGGTGCTTGGCTTCAGCTGGCTGGCATGGCTTTGGCGCCCGCTGCGCACCCTTATGGTGCTGAGCGGCGCGAGCGCAGTCTTTGCCATCTGGCTGTACAGCGACGGCGCGGTGCTCGCAAATGGCGATATCACGCGGGCCGAAACGGTTTTCTTTCTTAAGTATCTGTATTCGTCGCAGTCGGCCATTCTCTGGATGTGCGCGCTGTTTGCATTCGCCACGGTTTGCTACTGGATAGGCATATTCAGCAGCACGGCGGCGTGGCTGGGTACGGTGCTTACCTGGAGCGCCGTATACGCCGGTACGACGGGGCTGCTGGTGCGTTGGCGCGAGGGGCACTTGTTAGGGCCCGATATTGGCCATATTCCGGTCAGCAACCTTTACGAGGTCTTTGTCCTTTTCGCGCTGATCACAGCCCTGTTCTACCTCTATTATGAAAGACGCTACGCGACGCGGGCACTGGGCGGCTTCGTCCTGCTCGTAATCAGTTCAACCGTTGTGTTCTTGCTGTGGTATTCGTTCACCCGCGATGCATTTCAAATCCAACCCTTGGTGCCGGCGTTGAAAAGCTGGTGGATGAAACTGCACGTGCCGGCCAACTTCATTGGCTACGGCACATTTTCGCTGGCGGCAATGGTGGGCTTCGCTTATTTAGTCAAAGAGCATGGGCAGACAAAATCGTGGGGCAAGCTTGTGCCGGTGTTTCTGCTGGGCGCTATCCTATGCGCCGAGCCGCTGATCTTCAGTTCGGGCGAATTTTCGGCTACGTGGATGCTGTATTTTGGAATTGGGGCCATTGTTGTCGGCTCCATACTGGCCATGCGCCGTCCCATTGCCGACAAGCTGCCATCGCTGGAAATCCTTGACGACATCATGTACAGATCCATCTCTGTGGGGTTCGCCTTCTTCACGGTGGCCACCATACTTGGCGCCTTGTGGGCGGCCGATGCCTGGGGAACGTACTGGCAGTGGGACCCGAAAGAGACATGGGCACTTATCGTATGGCTGAATTACGCCGCCTGGCTGCACATGCGCCTGATGAAAGGCCTACGTGGCACCATGGCTGCCTACTGGGCGCTTGCAGGCTTGCTGATCACCAGCTTCGCTTTCCTGGGCGTGAACATGTTCTTGTCGGGGCTGCATTCGTATGGTGAACTCTGATCAGGCTTGATCGCGCGGCATGCATGCCCGCATTTGCATAACGCCGCAGAATGGACGCTACACAGCCGTTCATTCTGCGGTTTTTTTTCGTACGCGAAAAATAACAGTTGAATTACTGTACGGATGTTCTAGAATCTGGTATTAAAAAATTGGGATTGGTTACGTTTTCAGGGCTGGCCATTACAAAGTCATAGCTGCAACTGCTCGTTCACCGCTTGAATCTTTCTTCAAAAATAATAATTATGTCGATAGTCAGAGAAGGTCCCGGGATCGAGGCTCGGGCGAATATGCTGGTGTGTGCCGCTGTCACGGCTCAGTTAGGCATGCTGCAGGCATTCCTGCCGATGGGGGGCTGGGTGGTCGTGCGCGCCGACTGTGAGCCGCAGTCCGTGATCGGTGTTGACGGGGTATTCCGGGCTATGCCGGAACACGCGCTGGCAGCGCTTTGCGCCCACGAATGGCGAGAAGGTGCAGATCCCGACGGATTCCGCTATCGCCCGCTACGGCGGGAAGAAGAATCGCTGCTGCCCGGGCGGGCTGACGGCAATGGCGGGTCCGGGTACGTACTGAAGATAGACCTGACGGCGCTCGACTTACCAAGCAAAGGATACCTTGTGGGGCTGTCGGCAACGTTGCCGTCGTATCGGCAATTCTTGACCGACGACGTGCGTCTGTGCCTCAAAAGCATTGCCCTTACGCTTGCACTACATGTCGAACTCACTGTAGCCGAGCAGCTCATGGTCGAACTTCAGCGCGATGCCTTCCTGGATCCACTCACGGGTACCCTGAATCGTGCCGGCTGGATCAATCGCCTGGCGCATATCAATGCCATGCTGGGCGAGGGCGAGCAAGATGCCGCCATCGTCATGCTGGACCTGGACTACCTCAAGCAGGTGAACGACACGCACGGCCACTCCGCCGGCGACGATCTTATCCGCCTTACGGCTCAGACCATATCGTCGGTATTGCGCGGCAGCGACTCGGTTGGACGCCTGGGCGGCGACGAATTTGGTGTTGTGGCGCAGCATGCCACGCCGGCGGTGGCGGCGGCGCTCGTTGCGCGGCTAAGGCATGCGCACGATGCCATGGGTATTAATATATCCATAGGCATGGCGCTCAAGTCAGAAAGCGGTAGCCTGACAACAGCCATGCAACTTGCCGACACGCGGATGTATGAAGACAAGCGCACGAAGCCGGCGCCAGACCGCGCGCTGATCGTATTTCGTGATGGCAGGATCGTCGCCGACTGACACGGGAACAGGCGCGTAGCGAATGCCTAGTTCCAGGCGTTGTCTTCCCCGAGATCGTCCATGATTTCCTGGATGATCTCGATAACTTCATCATCTGATATCAGGTCGACCACGCTGGCGGCATTCAGTATTTCGGCCGGCGACTTCGCCCGGGACACGACAAATCCCTGCACGTAGTCGACGCCCATTTCCCGAAGCGCACGCAAGGTGGCGCAATCTTCGGCCCATTCGGCGATGCTCTTCATGTCCAGGTTGCGGGCCAGTTCAACGATGGTCCTGACTATAGCCTTGTTTTTTTCGTTGGCCATCATGTCTTTGATCAGCGCGCCGTCGATCTTTATGGCATCGGCCCCCAATTCCTTCAGGTAAGAGAACGAGCTGTACCCGGCCCCGAAGTCATCCAGGGCCACACGGGCGCCCATGCGTTGCAGGCGCTCCATGAAGCGACGCATGCGCGCCAGGTCTTGCAGCGCGACGCCTTCCGTGATTTCTATGCATAAGCGCGATGCCAGGTGGGCATAGCGTTCGAAGGTCGTGAAGAAAGATTCAATGAATTTGTCGTCGTTGAGCGATACGCCGCTGAGGTTGAGGTTGACCATTTCGGTCTTGGTCAACCGGTGATTGTGCTTGTCCAGCCATTCAAGCGTCGCTGAAAATACCCATTTATCAATAATGGTGATGGTGCCGCTTTCCTCGGCCGCGGCGATGATCTTGCCGGTGGGAACGAGCGTGCCGGTCGAGTTTCGCACCCGCAGCAGAATCTCGAAATTCAGGCTTTGCAGGGGATTCGTCAGCGACATGATGGGCTGCATTTCAAGGTAAAGACCGCGTGGCGAGTCGCCGCCTTCGAGTTCGTCGAATAAGCGGAGTTCTTCCGTATGTTCCTGCAGTTCGTGGGAGTCTTGCTGATACACCACAATATCTTGATGCAGCTTGCGCGCATCGCGGCAAGCCCGGCTTGCCGCCGAGATCATGTCTTTGGCAGACATGCCGCTATCAATCTCGATAATGCCGACGGCGCTCTTGATCTGGAAGGCGCGCCCGCCGGCGTATACCGCCGATGTATTCAGTGTCTGGACGACCCGGCCGGCGGCTTCGCGGGCTTGTTCTATGGTGGAGTCGGGGAACAGAATAATGAATTCGTCGCCGCCGATGCGGCCGATGTGCTCCTGGGTCGTAAGGGCACCCTTGATGCGTTCGCAGACTTGTTGCAGGACTTCATCGCCCGATGTGTGGCCAAACAGGCTGTTGATGCGCTTGTAGTGATCCAGATTGATATATGCCAGCGCGCAGGGCATTCCCTGGGCCAGACCAAGCAGGGAGGCGTCGAGCGCTTTCTCGATGCCGCGCCGATTCAGCACGTCGGTAAGTGGGTCGTTATCGGCGAT
>CAZONP010000198.1:0-5112 GCA_964581155.1 uncultured Candidimonas sp.
CACTGAGCGCATGAGCAAAAAAGAAGCGCTCATGTTCGATCGCGAACTCGACAAGTTGAACAAGGCCATCGGCGGCATCAAGAACATGAACACGTTGCCGGAAGCGCTATTCGTAATCGATGTGGGCTACCACAAAATCGCGATTGCCGAAGCCAAGACGCTGGGCATTCCCGTTGTGGCCGTGGTCGACACCAACCACTCGCCCGATGGCATCGAACATGTCATTCCCGGCAACGACGACTCGGCCAAGGCCATCGCTCTTTACGCCCGCGGCATGGCTGACGCCGTGCTCGAAGGCCGCGAGCAAAGCCTTAATGGCCTGGTCGAAGAAGTTGCCGAAGGCGATGAAGAGTTCGTCGAAGTCGAACAAAACCGCGAATAGTTTCATTCCGCGCCTCGCGCGGACGTTGGCTGGCCGTGCCGGTACGCGCGCAGCCAGCCACGCATGATTCGCACCTGCCCCGGCCATGCCGGGGTCTGTTTTAGTGAACTGGAGAAAATAGTGGCTCAAATTACGGCATCTATGGTTAAAGAACTGCGCGAAAAAACCGACGCGCCCATGATGGAATGCAAAAAGGCACTGACCGAAGCAGACGGCGACTTGGCCCGTGCTGAAGAAATTCTCCGCGTGAAACTTGGCAACAAGGCAAGCAAAGCAGCCACGCGCGTAACCGCCGAAGGCCTGGTAGGCTTGCATATGTCGGCCGACGGCAAGCGCGGCACCGTGGTCGAAGTCAACTGCGAAACCGACTTCGTTGCAAAAAACGACGACTTTCTAGGTTTTATCAATCAGTTGGCCGAACTCATCACCGAACGCAATCCCGCAGACATCGCCGCCCTGAACGAGCTTCCCATGGGTGACGGCACGGTCGAATCCACTCGCTCGGCCCTGGTTGGCAAAATTGGCGAGAACATTTCCGTGCGCCGCTTCCAGCGTTTCGAAACTGCGGAAAAACTTGCCAGCTACGTGCACGGCGGACGCATTGGCGTGCTGGTTGAATTTTCCGGCCCAGACGAAACCGGCAAAGATCTGGCCATGCATATAGCAGCCACCAAGCCCAAGGCGCTTGACGCCAGTGGCGTACCAGCCGCCGACATCGCAGCTGAGCGCTCGGTAGCGGAACAAAAGGCCGCCGAATCGGGCAAGCCTGCGGAAATCGTCACCAAGATGGTCGAAGGTTCCGTCCAGAAGTACCTGAAGGAAGTCACCCTGCTGTCGCAGCCCTTCGTCAAGAACGACAAGCAATCCGTTGAGCAGATGCTCAAGGAAAAAGACGCAAAGATCATAGGTTTTGCCTTGTATGTCGTCGGTGAAGGCATCGAGAAAAAATCGGAGGACTTTGCCGCTGAAGTCGCCGCCGCAGCTGCCGGTACGGCATAATCTCTGCCATTGCACGAGAATGCCCGGTATGCGTGAATGCGCAAGCCGGGCGCCGGCTTACACTTTCGTTGGACTGTTTCACCTGGGATACTAGCTATGACCACCAGATCGTATAAGCGCGTTCTTTTAAAACTCTCCGGCGAAGCGCTGATGGGTGAGGACGCCTTTGGGATCAATCGCTCCACGATACTGCGCATGACTGAAGAAATTGCCGAGGTCGCCGCGCTCGGCGTCGAACTGGCGATTGTCATCGGCGGCGGCAATATCTTCCGGGGAATCGCCCCTGGCGCCCAAGGGATGGATCGCGCCACGGCGGACTACATGGGCATGATGGCCACCATCATGAATGCGCTTGCATTGCAAGACGCCTTGAAACACCGCGGTATCGACACGCGGGTCCAGTCGGCCCTTAATATAGATCAGGTCGTGGAACCCTACATCCGTCCCAAAGCCTTGCGGTATCTGGAGGAGGGCAAGCTGGTCATATTCGCTGCCGGCACCGGCAATCCGTTCTTCACCACTGATACCGCCGCTGCGCTGCGCGGGGCGGAGATCGGTGCCGAAATCGTACTCAAGGCGACCAAGGTCGACGGTATTTATAGTGCGGATCCCAACAAGGATCCCACGGCCACGCGGTATGCCCGCATCAGTTTCGACGAAGCTATCGTACGCCGCCTGGAAGTCATGGATGCGACCGCATTTGCGTTGTGTCGCGACCAGAAGCTGCCTATCAAAGTGTTTTCCATCAACAAGCCAGGCGCGCTCAAGCGTGTCGTGTGCGGCGAAGACGAAGGCACATTGGTACACGTTTGATAAAGGAATTATCATGAGTCTTGCAGAGGTCAGGAATTCGGCCGAAACCCGAATGACGAAGTCGCTCGAAGCCCTAAAAGTCGGTCTGTCGAAAATTCGCACAGGCCGTGCCCATGCCGGCATACTCGATCACGTCATGGTCGATTATTACGGCTCGCCAGTGCCCGTCAGCCAAGTGGGCAACGTGAATCTGGTCGATGCCCGCACCATTAGCATTCAGGTGTGGGAAAAGAATATGGCGGGCCCCATCGAAAAAGCCATACGCAATTCCGACCTGGGTCTGAACCCGGTCTCCATGGGGGACTCCATACGCGTTCCCATGCCGGCGCTCACCGAAGAGCGTCGCCGCGACCTTACCAAAGTCGTACGCACTGAAGGCGAGGACGCCAAGATTGCTGTTCGCAATCTGCGTCGCGATGCCAACGACACGCTCAAGAAGCTGGTCAAGGACAAGGAAATTTCAGAAGATGACGAGCGTCGCATGCAAGATGACGTTCAAAAGCTGACCGACAAATTTGTCGCTGAAGTTGACAAACTAGTCGCGCAGAAAGAAGCGGAAATCATGACGGTCTGAATCGGCCGTTGCTTGCGGATTATCCTTAATGATAAGCAGCACAACATTGTCGGTGCCCACATGCACCGACGTTCCACGCCACCTTGCCATCATCATGGATGGGAACGGCCGGTGGGCAACGAAGCGGTTTCTCCCCCGGGCGGCTGGTCATGTGCGTGGCGTGCAGGCCGTCAGGCGCGCCGTCGAAGCCTGCGGCAAGCGTGGTGTTGAATACCTGACCTTGTTCGCATTCAGTTCCGAGAACTGGCGGCGTCCCAAAGATGAAGTGTCCTTGCTGATGCGCTTATTCATCCAGACGCTGGAAAAAGAAGTGCTGAAACTGGACGGCCAAGGCGTACGCTTACGCATTGTGGGCGACTTGTCGCCGTTCGAACCACGCTTGCAGGAACTGATACGCGCGGCGGAACAACGCACGGAACACAACTCGGCGCTTAATCTTACGATTGCCGCGAATTACGGCGGGCGCTGGGACATTCTTCAGGCCATGCAGCGTCTGCTTGCCGCGCGCCCCGATCTTGCGCAGCGCCCTCAGGAAATTGATGAAACGCTATTAAGCGATTACTTGTCCATGGCGTACGCTCCCGAACCGGACCTATTCATCCGCACCGGTGGCGAGCAGCGGATATCGAACTTTCTGGTCTGGCAGCTCGCCTATACTGAATTGTATTTCACCAACGATTACTGGCCTGACTTCGGCGCCAAAGAAATCGACGCCGCTTTCGACTGGTATCGAACCCGCGAACGCCGTTTTGGGCGCACCAGCGCCCAGCTTGCCGAGAAGGCCTGAACCCGGGAGTTCCCTATGTTGAAGCAACGCGTCATTACGGCGATAGTCTTGCTTGCCGTACTGCTGGGAACCCTGCTGGCTCCGGGTCCGTGGCCGCTAGTTCTTCTCTTCACCATTGCCGCCGGTTGCGCCTTATGGGAATGGTTGCGTCTTACGTGGCCTCGCCGCGACAGCGCGATGCCCTGGCTGATCGCCCTCGTCGTCGCCGCCGGCCTGGTTGCCATGTCGAGCCTTTGGCTCCCTGCGGCGCAGCGTGGCCAAGTCATGCCGTTCCATGGACAGATAAATACATGGTTGCTGCCCCTGGCGTCCGTGCTGTGGGTGCTCGGTGCCAGTTTCCTGGTGTATCGCGGCCAGTCCCAGACCCGTAGGAACGGGGTTGCTCTTAGCGCATTTGGAGTTCTTGCCGTCGTTGCCGTCTGGATGGCACTCGTCCAACTGTTTCTGGCGCATGGCGCCGGCTTCCTGGTGTCTTTGCTGGCGCTCATATGGATCGCCGACATCGCCGCCTATTTCACCGGCAAGGCCTTTGGCAAGCGTAAATTGGCTCCCAAAGTCAGTCCAGGCAAGACCTGGGAAGGGGCGGTCGGCGGAGTAGTTGCGGCCACGGCCTGGGTAATGATCACAAGTTTTTACTGGCCGGGCAGCTTCGGTGCGGTGCTGGCGCAACGTTGGCCCTTGTGGGCCGTGCTTGCCATCGCGATCTTTCTTGCCGCGCTGTCCATAGTGGGCGATTTGTTCGAATCCTTGTTGAAGCGGCGGGCGGGCGTGAAAGACTCGAGCCAGTTGCTGCCGGGCCACGGCGGCGTATACGACCGCATTGATGCGTTGCTCCCTGTCGCCCCGATTGCCTTGTTGTTGACCGGAGCGGGACTCTGATGAAAGAGCAGCGAATATGTGTCCTGGGTTCCACAGGCTCGATCGGGCTGAATACGCTGGATGTCATCTCACGGCACCCGGAGACTCTATCGGTTTACGCGCTTAGCGCGTTCAGCCGTATCGAACAGCTTGCGCAACAGGCCGCCACTACGGGCGCCCGCGTTGTCATCGTTCCAGACGCCAAGGCACGCGCACGTTTCGTGCATGCGTGGCCGGCGGCAGGGCGTATGCCCGAGATCCGCGTAGGCGCGCAGTCGCTTGCCGATACGGCGGCCGACCCCATGGTTACCACGGTCATGGCCGCCATTGTCGGAGCGGCGGGTCTTCCGGCCGCACTGGCGGCAGCCCGCGCGGGCAAGCGCGTCTTGCTTGCCAACAAAGAGGCCCTGGTTGCCGCAGGCGCGCTATTCATGCGAACGGTGCGCGACAATGGCGCCGAGCTGCTGCCTATCGACAGCGAACACAACGCCATCTTTCAGTGCCTGCCTCATGGCGGGCGCGCCCATGCGCCGGTGTCGCCGGCGCCAGGCGTTCGGCGTCTTCTACTGACGGCGTCCGGGGGTCCGTTCCGGACGATGGCCCTTAATTTGCTGGCGGGAGTGACTCCGGATCAGGCGTGCGCGCACCCCAACTGGAGCATGGGCCGCAAGATCTCGGTCGACTCCGCGACCATGCTGA
>CAZONP010000199.1:0-5024 GCA_964581155.1 uncultured Candidimonas sp.
GTACGGCAAGCTCCTTGCCCATTCTTGGTTTAGGGATGGTGGAAAGGGCTACGCGCTCGCGTCGCCCCCGTCCCATGGTCATGGTCGACTTGGCCGTGCCGCGCGACATCGAAACCGAAGTCGGGCGCCTGGCCGATGTCTACCTGTATACGGTGGACGATCTCGGACGCATGGTTCAAAGCGGCACCGATGCCCGCCGCGCGGCTGTGGTGCAAGCCGAAGCCATTATCGAGACGCGGGTGCAGAACTTCATGCATTGGCTCCAAAACCGCGAAATCGTGCCAGCCATCATCGATTTTCAGGCGGCGGCCGACCAGGTGCGTTTAAACGAACTCGAACGCGCGCGGCGTCTGCTGGCGCGCGGCGACAGCCCCGAACTCGTCCTCGAACAATTGGCTTACAGCCTTACCCAGAAATACCTGCACGGCCCAATGGCCGCATTGAATCGCAGCGAAAGCGAAGAACGCCGGCAGCTTCTAAGCCTGCTGCCTCGCCTGCTGCCCGGTGCCGAACGCCGTCGTTAGCGACGCCCTTCGTGCTTGCCGCCGCACGCCTTGCCGGCGTGTTCTTTCCAACAGCCTACTCCCCATCACCTTATGAAAAGTTCCATACGCAATCGCCTGGAGCAGCTTGCCCGCCGACTGGTCGAAGTCGATGCATTGCTTGCCGAGCCTGAAATCGCCAGCGACATGAACCGCTATCGCAAAATGACGCGTGAACGTGCCGAACTGGAACCTGTCGTCAGCGTTTTCGCCGAATACACGAAGACCGAGGACGACATCGAGTCGGCGCAGGAAATGGCCAGCGACCCGGAAATGCGTGCCATGGCGGAAGAAGAAATCGATCTGGGCAAGGAAAGGCTGGAGAAGCTGGAATCGGACCTGCAGATTCTGCTGCTCCCACGGGATCCGGATGATGGCCGCAGCGTGTTTCTGGAAATACGCGCGGGCACGGGAGGCGATGAAAGCGCCTTGTTCGCGGGCGACTTACTGCGGATGTACAGTCGGTATGCGGAGAACAATCGATGGCGCGTCGAGCTGATGTCGGCCAGTGATTCAGAAGTGGGCGGCTACAAGGAAGTCATTGTTCGGCTGGATGGCGATGGCGTCTATGGGCGCCTGAAATTCGAATCGGGTGCGCACCGGGTACAGCGTGTGCCGGAAACGGAAACCCAGGGGCGTATTCACACGTCGGCCTGCACGGTGGCGGTTCTGCCCGAGGCCGACGCGCAAACCGAAATCGTCATCAACCCGTCCGAGTTGCGCATTGATACGTTCCGCGCCAGCGGCGCCGGCGGGCAGCACATCAACAAGACGGATTCAGCGGTGCGAATTACGCACTTGCCGACGGGTTTGGTGGTGGAGTGCCAGGACGACCGGTCTCAGCACCGCAATAAGGACAAGGCCTTGCAGGTGCTGGCAGCACGGCTTAAAGACAAGCAGCATCAAGAGCAGCACTCGAAGGAGGCGGCGCAACGCAAAAGCCTGGTCGGGACGGGAGACCGGTCCGAGCGTATCCGCACCTATAATTTTCCGCAGGGCAGGGTAACCGACCACCGCATCAATCTCACGCTGTACAAGCTTGGCCAGATCATGGAAGGCGACCTGGATGAATTGACCAGCGCCTTGCGCGCCGAGCACCAGGCCGAGCAATTGGCGGCGCTGGGCCAGGATTAGTCTCATGGAAACGGTGCGTACGGTGTCTCAAGGCAGTGCGCTGCCCCGGCTGGAGGCCCACATGCTCTGGCAACAGGTCTTGAACGTTACACGCGCCTGGTTGATTGCGCACGATACCGATCCGTTGCCGCCCGCCAGCGTCGACGCATTCCGCACGCTTGCGGCACGTCGCCGCGCCGGTGAGCCCATGGCGTACATTGTCGGCCATCGCGAGTTCATGGGCCATGACTTCAGGGTCTCGCCCGATGTGTTGATTCCGCGGCCGGAAACCGAACTGCTGGTCGAGCGCGCGCTGCACTTCATGGAGAGCCTCCAGGCGCCACGGGTACTTGACCTTGGCACCGGCAGCGGTGCGATCGCCATTTCAATTGCCCTTGCCCGGCCCGATGCGGCCGTCGTTGCCACGGATTATTCGCACGCCGCGCTCGACGTCGCTCAATTGAACGCACGCCATCTTGCGGCAGAGGTCGAATTTTTCCCCGGTAATTGGTACGATGCCCTGTTGGCCCATAAGGACTTTCACGTCATTGTGTCGAATCCACCGTATATTGCGGCAGGCGACGGCCATCTTGGCCAGGGAGACGTGCGTTTCGAACCGGCTGGCGCACTCACCGATGGGGCAGACGGCTTATCGGCCTTGCGGCGTATCATTCAGGAAGCGGGTCAGTGGCTGCTGCCGCAGGGGGCGCTTTTTTTGGAACACGGCTGGGATCAAGGGCAAGACGTACGCCGGCTTTTGCGTCAGGCAGGTTTTTCGCAAGTGGCAAGTTCGCCCGACCTGGCCGGTATCGACCGCGTTACCGGCGGTATTTATAATTAATTTTTTGGAAATAAGCATCATGAGCGAAGTTCAAGATTTTATTCGTGACACGGTCACGGGCAACCCGGTTGTGCTTTTCATGAAGGGCACGGCGCAGTTCCCGCAGTGCGGTTTTTCGGGTCGCGCCATTCAGGTGTTGAAAGCGTCCGGCGTCACCAAGCTGGTCACGGTCAACGTGCTCGACGACGAGCAGGTGCGCCAGGGCGTCAAAGACTTTTCGAACTGGCCCACCATTCCCCAGCTGTATGTGGCCGGCGAATTCATCGGCGGCTCCGACATCATTGCCGAAATGCATGAAAACGGCGAATTGCTTACGGTATTGAAAGAGGCCGGGGCGCTTGAGTGACAGCCAGGCGCCGCTTTGTAGTGGGTGTAACGGGCGCCACTGGCGCCCTTTATGCGGTACGCCTGTTGCAGGCGTTGCGCGGCGTTCCCGACCTTGAAACGCATTTGGTGGTTTCGCCGTCGGGCGTACTGAACATAAAGTACGAACTCGACCTCTCGCGTCAAGACGTTCACGCTCTTGCCGACCAGGTCTACAGCTTCCGCGACGTTGGCGCCACCTTGGCAAGCGGCGGTTTTTCCACGGTGGGCATGGTGGTCGTTCCCTGTTCCATGCGCACGCTGGCCGCAGTGGCGCATGGTCTATCCGACAACCTCATCACACGCGCGGCCGACGTCACCCTTAAGGAACGGCGCCGGCTGGTCATGATGGTGCGCGAGACGCCATTGAATCTGGCGCACTTGCGCAACATGACTGCGGTAACCGAAATGGGCGGCGTCATATTCCCGCCCTTGCCGGCCTTTTATTTGCATCCCAAGTCCCTGGAAGAGATGGTCGACCATACCCTGGCGCGCATGCTGGAATTGTTCGACATACATATACCGGCCCCGCACTGGGAAGGAATGTCGGCGCCCAAGCGCTGATTACAGCTTGCTCAGGTCTGGCCGTGCAATAACCCGCGGCCGCGTGGCTTCGGCAAACAATGCATCGCGCGCCTCGGCTTCGGCCTCATCGCCCGGCAACGGTGTATCGAAATCGTCGGTGTCGAAGGCAATGTCGCCGTCGGCATCGGCCTGCCCGGTGACGGCAAGGCCCGCGAAATCGAAAAGATCGGTGTCCATCAAATGGGTTGGAACCACGCGCGATAAGGCGCCGAACACATTCCATGAACGACCCGGGTGCTTCTTGTCCCATTCGGCGATCATGCGCCCGACTTCCTTGCGTTTCAGATTTTCCTGGCTGCCGCATAAATTGCACGGAATAATCGGAAACTGCTTGAACTCCGAATAGGCCACAAGGTCCTTCTCGGGGATATACGCCAAGGGCCGGATCACGATGTGCTGGCCATTGTCCGACATGAGCTTGGGCGGCATGGCTTTCATGCGGCCGCCGTAAAACAGATTCAGAAAGAAAGTGCCCAGAATATCGTCGCGATGGTGGCCCAGCGCAATCTTGGTGGCGCCCAGTTCACTTGCGACCCGGTAAAGAATGCCACGGCGCATGCGCGAACATAGAGAGCACATGGTCTTGCCTTCCGGGATCACGCGTGAAACCACGGAATAGGTGTCCTGGGCGGCAATGTGGAAAGGCACATTGATGGAGCGCAGGTATTCCGGCAGCACGTGTTCAGGAAAGCCGGGCTGCTTCTGGTCCAGATTCACCGCAATAATGTCGAAGTCGATGGGAGCCCGCGCCTTGAGCGTAAGCAGGATGTCGAGCATGCTGTAGGAATCTTTGCCGCCAGACAGGCACACCATTACCTTGTCGCCGTCTTCAATCATGTTGAAGTCGCTGATGGCGCGGCCGGTTTCACGGATCAGGCGCTTGGCCAGCTTGTTTTGGTCAACGCGCTGCTTCTCGGCATTGCGTCCGGTTTCCGGGGTAGGGGTATTTGGGTGCATGGTGGTTCAGCGCGTGCGCTGCAGTTCAATGCCCACGGCGGCGCAATCGCCGAAAGCCTGGGGTTTGCTTATGCGAATTTTAACGCGCTGGATGTCGGCGAAATCCGCGAAGACGCGCGCGACGATGCGTTCGCTTAGTGTCTCGAGCAGGTTCACATGCGCACGCGTGCATTCGTCCACGATGGCGCTGCGCAGCAAGCGGTAGTCCAGCACGGAGGCGATGTCGTTGTCGTCGACTTTCTGGCCAATATCGGCGTCGAATTCGGCATCGATATGCAGCGGTTGCGCAGCCCGCAGCTCGTGCTCAAGAATGCCAATATGGGCCTCGAGCGTGAGCTGCGTGAGAAAAATGCGGCGGGTGGGCATGGTGGAGTTTGTCGCAAGAGAAGGGCGGGCCTGAATTATGCCGTATGTCCGTCGGCGGCGTTTGCCTGCGTTCGCGCCAATACGCATTCACCGGCTTGGGGCTCGGCCAGCAATACCGCGAAGACCCGCAATTCATCCCGCCGGAACACGTGAACGGTCACTTCGTCCCCCGGGCGGTAGGCCCGCAGCAGTTTATCGAGCGAGGCGCTGTCGGTGACGCGCAGTCCATTGACGGCCACCAACGTATCGCCGGCCGA
>CAZONP010000200.1:0-5016 GCA_964581155.1 uncultured Candidimonas sp.
GCGGAGGAGCCTGATTTTGCGGTGCAGGTGTGGCAGCTGCTTAACTCTGAAGCCGCAAACCGGTACGTGAAGTCGGAACCATGACCGCTGAACTGCACGGTCTGGCTAATTGGCTACATATTGAGCGAGACCTTCACGAATCGTACTCATCATGCACCTCCCATCGTCGGCCAAGGTCTGGCCACTGCACGCAAGTCCTCGAATGCAACCTTCGTGTAGATGGCGGTACTGTTCTGCGAACGGTGACGCATGACCTGTGCGATCTGCGCCATCGATGCGCCTTGGCGGATCATCGTGGTGGCTAGTCCGTGACGAAACAAATGGGATGCTCCTCGACTGGTCGGGAGAAATCCGATGCGAGCGAAGGCGCGACGCACGATGTGCGCAATGGTGGCCGGCCCGCTCAGGCCGACATGCGGTAACCAATGGGTCAGAAAGACCTGCCTGGATGCGGAATCCTCCCGGAAGTCTCGCAGCAGGCATACGATCGCTGCTGTAATGGCGAGTGGCTCTCATGCTGTTCCTCCTGGCTAGCGGGAGTGCTAGCCTGAAGAAATCATACGGATTATGACGCCGGCGGCATGAACCCAATTATTCGCCTTAATTCAATAGTCTTATTCGCACGTCCAGAGGAAACGAACCCTGCGGGAGCGGGATTTTTGTTTTATGCAATTACAAAATCAAGGTGCTTACCGAGCGCCTTGAAGGCTTGGCTAATAGTGTCGATTTTGGTGGACTGCCGTACGTTGACTAATCGATTTACTTGGGTCGGTGAAACACGCATGCGACGTGCTAACTCAACTTGCTTTACGCGCTGGCGCACCATTTCGTTTAGGAGTTGAACTTTTACCGCGATGCTCGCGGGAAGCTCAACGCTTTCCTGGTCCGGGGCGCTCGATGAGGGCGCCGGAACTTCGCGCAAGTCCTCAAAGTAAAACTCAAGAGCCGTAAGCAAAGCATCATTTGCCATTTCTTTGGCGTGCTCGATGCTGTCCCCGTACGTAATAGCTTCAGGTATATCCGGAAACTTAACCAGATAACCATCACCATCAGGTGTGATTTGCACTGGATATTGATATGACATTGCTGTTTTTCCTCGGTAGCTAAATCTAGCGTTCAGCTTCTCTTTTGATAAAAAATAAGAAAACTTTGATATGCGGGCAAGCAGGAAGCCCCCGAAGGGGCGTACCTTTATATGCCTAGCTGTTTTATGATCACCTTCCTCGTGCCCTCTGGTATCTCCCCTTGGTGCCTCGGGAGTGTGGTCTGTTTTCCGTTGCAGTAGACCTTAGTGTGCAGCCTACCTTCCTTGAACGTCGCACCTTGCGATTTCAGCCAGCGTTTGAACTCGCTGGTTTTCAAAGCTTCCCCTTATAGAACTGAAGTTAAGGAACTGTACACGAAAACGTATATAGATTATACAATAACGTGTATTTTTTTGAAGTGCTGTATGGCTATCAAACATTCAACTAGGTTTTGTCGTCGGGAGCGAATGCCCTCGCCAAGTTCTGGTCGTGACCGGTACCTAACGGCGTCAAGTACTCCTCTCGCAGCACTTCACCGGGATGAACCGGACGCGTACCGCTTTTGGACATTTTGAGGGCCATAGTAAATTGGAAGCTCGCCGATGCTTTGCCCGACTGGCTCCTCAGCTCCGTCCTCGCCCCATAGCAAAGTGCGCTGAGTATGGTTAAATTAGCGCTGCTCCGTGCAGCGCCCCTATAAGAAGAGTGAGTAGATTGACGGGTTCGCCTATACAATGACTAGATTGGGTTCGTCAATGTTGTGCGACTTTTTCAACGTTGCATTCTAAAGTCTATGAAACCCCGCTATAACAGATTCAACACTAAGCGAAGAATCAGTGAGCCTCAATATCTTGAGAGGCGCAGCAATGTCTAATTTAAAGTTCACGACGAACTGGCAAGCGTCAGACAATGGCGATGCTATTGATCGTGATACCTCAGCGCAATTGTTCATTCAGCTTGATACCCACTTTCTGACCAAGAATGAAGAGGTGTGGTCGCAGACAGTTAGGGACAGCATCTTTGTGTCTACGTATCCTCTGGCGCTGTGGTTCGCGAGCTCATGGTGGAGATTGAACTACGAGACGCTGCCGCCACAACGTTCGACCGGGCCGTCATTGGATTGGCGCATGGCGCACGAGCTTGGGGCTGCGAGCCAGGGTTTTGTCTGGCCACGAATCCTATTTATCCCAGATGGCGAAGTTGTGAACGTTTGGACTGAGCCAATGGCCACGCCAGGGCAATCGCTTCAATATCTCCATGTTCAAGACAGACCTAAATCTGTTCAAGCAAAAGATTTTCGACACGAAGTCAGTGAGTTCGTGGAGCGGGTGATAAATCGCTTGAATGCACGCGGGCACGCGAATACGGACTTGGAGCAATTATGGGCTTTTGTCAGAGACGACCGTAACGATGAGCAGATTAAGCAGGCGCGCATTCTAGAGGCGCAGTTTGGGTTTGATCCGGAGGAGTGCCCCGCCGACGTGCTCAAAAGGGCTTTCGCGCTTGAACGAGAGACAGGGGCAGAAGCGATGTCTGAACTCGCACCGATAGTCAGTTCTAAATCAGTAGGCGCGGGCCTCGACCAAATCTGCGAGCTTAGTCGACAACATGGCCTGCTGGTCAAGCCTGAAATGTCACTCCGGGGTCTAACCCTCGCGGCCGCAGGAGCCGCCCCTTGGGAGCGAGGTGCGAGTGCTGCTCAACAATTTCGTGATTGGGCAGGCAATCGTACTGAGCCGCTCAAGGACGACGAGCTCTTTGGGTTCTTCGGTCTCACAAGCGAACAGGCGGACAAACTGGGCGCCACAGGGCAGCCGCCAGTGTCCGTTGCTAAACCGGAAGATGGGAACTCCATCGAGCTTATAACTCGGAAGAGACATCCTCGGGGCAAGCGCTTTGAACTGGCCCGCATCCTTGGCGATATGTTAGCGCGCCCAAGGGATAGCCGCGATTGGATTGTGTCGTCTGATCTTACAACCGCTCGGCAGAAGCAACAAAGGGCATTCGCTGCAGAACTATTATGTCCATTCGCTTCGCTCCAGGGGGTCCTGGATGGTGACTACACTGAAGCGTCACTAGAAGCAGCTGCTGACTATTTTAATGTGAGTGAACGGACAATCGAGTCGTCGCTAAGAAATCACGGCTGTCTCGGCGGTCAAGATATTGAGTCCAGAATCCCCTATCGTTTGGCCGCGTAGAACTCGAAAAACAAGGATTTTGCCGTACGTCCCGACACATGTCTTCGGCGGTTAAATGTAAGGCCCCTCATCTATTAGGTTCAAGTGATCGGACATCTATTGTGACAGAGGGGGGGGCCTGCGACCACAGCCAAACCAGATCGCCTTCAGCGTGTTCCCGTGCCCGCTGATCCGACAAAACTGACGCCGCGCCGCGTCGTCAGGGACTTGGACGAGGTGCACGCTTGGATAGATACGCGCAAGCAAGCCTCACGCTTCGCTTCAACACGTTGCGGCCTCTCTCGGCGCTATTAAACCAAGGCTTCCAGTTCTGCAGAAACCGAGCGCGGCAACCGCCGCCCTTCTTTTGTCAGGTTGACCAGCAAGGCCTCGCGCGCCACGTCCAGTACGTTCTCCCCCAACGAATAGCTGCCCTTGGCCTGCAACCAGGTCAACACATCGGCCAAATGCCAGATCGACGCACTGCCCTCATGCACCGGAGCTGGGAAAGTCCCCGGATGGGCCAGCATTAGCTTGCGCATGTTCTGCCGCGACACGCCTACAATTTCGGCCACATCGGTCAGCCCCACCAAATCCGGCGCGACCTCAATCAGTCGTGCCGACGGCGCTGCGCGGCGCACGTCGGCCAACGCGCTACGCACCGCCGCGCCAGCATCGGCGGCTTCGCGGGTGAACTCCAGCGCCAAGCGCCCCGGCTGCCCGATGCCAATCAGGGCATCGTCGCAGCCCGCTACGCCCAGGCGCTCAATCAACGCATCTGAGTTGCGGTCATCGTCAGTGAGCTGATATTTCAGGGTAAAGGTATATTCCATCACGCTACTCCTTGGCATCGTCGTCAGCTTCGAATAGCTTGCGGTGCATGGTGCAATTGTCCACAACACGCCGCAAGGCGCGTGCATGGTTACCGGGGTTCTTCGGTGTGCTCCAGACGCTAGTAATGCAGAATTCGCCACAGCGACATTCTTCATCGTTGTAAGGACAATAAATCCGCCCCCAGGCATGGCCGCCGCGAACTTCAACGCGCCAACCCTGCCCTTCGGCGTACCTGAGAGCTTCCTCGATCTCTTTCTTCGAATGAAGGGAACGGGTCATCTATAGTTTCCAGTATGGGGATGATCGACTAGGTTGTCAAGTGACAACCCTGCTGTCGTATTACGCTGTTGCGCTCAACGTCGGCACCACTGCGTTCGCCGGCGTCAATGCCGGCACGTAGCTCTCCCCGTCAATCCAGGCATCAACCATGTTGGCCCACTCTTGCAGCATGTGGCGCCGCTGCTCGGCGGCCTTGGCCCGCTCCGCCAGAGTCTGCGTGATCCGGTTCAAGGTCGCCTGGGACAGGCGGCGGTCAGAGTCATAGCGCGAGGGAAGCACAAACTTGGAGCCAGCCGCGCAAGTATGCAGCGCAACGAAGATATCGAGCGCCTGACGCGACAAATAGACCACATGCAGATTGCGCCCTTTCATCGGTTCCTTGGAGATCATCCAGACCGCGTTCTCAAAATCGACTTCATCCCAGGTGGCTTTGATCAGTTCACCGGCGGTGATTTCATTGAGCTTCCGATTCTGAAAGGCCGGCAGGATGTCCCGAGCAATGATGTGCTTGCGCATCGCCTTGGTGCTGTCAGCCATCCGCGCACCGGCCAGCCACTTTTCGGTCATGTCACCGAAGGTCTTGGCGGCGGTCAGCCGGCGCTTCTCGCGCTGCTTCTCCAGCGCCGGGGACGTGCCTTTGGCGACGGTTTTCTTAGCGTCAATTAGCTTTTCGCGAGCCAGCGCCAGCGAAATGCCCGCTG
>CAZONP010000201.1:0-4964 GCA_964581155.1 uncultured Candidimonas sp.
AAGCAGCTCGAAGCCATGCCGAACGGCGGCACCTTCCTAATGGTTGCCCCGGCCAACCCGTTCCGCTGCCCGCCCGGGCCATACGAACGGGTCAGCATGGTTGCGCATTACTTGAAGCACAACAAGCCCAAGTCCAAGATTGTCATTCTTGACTCGAAAGACGCATTCTCAAAACAAGGTCTTTTCCAGGACGGCTGGAACCAGTTTTACGGAGATATGATCGAATGGGTGCCATTGTCCAAGGACGGTAAAGTCGTTCGTGTCGATGCAAAAACTCTGTCCGTGGAAACTGAATTCGGCCAGATCCACGAAGCCGATGTACTAAACGTCATTCCACCGCAAAAGGCAGGCGCTATTGCGGAACTGGCGGGCGTGACCAACCAAAGCGGCTGGGTGCCCATCAAACATCAAACCTTCGAGTCCGAACTTGTGCCTGACATCTATGTGGTGGGCGACGCCACCGTTGCCGCCCCAATGCCCAAGTCGGGCTTTGCGGCCAATGCCCAGGCCAAGGTGGCGGCAGCGGCCATCGTGAACGCATTAGCCGGCAAACCAGCCGCAATAGCGTCGTTCGCAAATACTTGCTATAGCCTCATCGCGCCCGACTACGGCATTTCGGTGGCGCATCTGTACACGCTCAAAGACGGCAAGCTTGCCGAAGCCTCCGGTGGCGTCAGCCCCAAGGGCGCGGACGCCAATTTCCGCAAGCTGGAAGCACAGTACGGCGAAGCCTGGTATAACGCCATCACACTGGATACTTGGGGTACGGGCGCATGACCCTGTCTACTTTGATTGCATATGCCACCACTTGAATTGGTACTGTGGGCCGGCCTGGCCGTTGGTGTTGCCTTTGGCGCCTGCGGCCAGGTCACCGGATTCTGCCTGAATCGAGGCCTGAAAGAATACTGGGCGGGCCGTCTCGGCTACAAGTTGCAAGGGTTCGCCATGGCGTTGGCCGTTGCGTTGGCCGGCACACATTTGGTGGCCGCCATGGGCCTGACGAATATCGGCGAGTCCCTTTACATGGCGTCTTCGTTTTCATGGCTACTGCTTCCTCTTGGGGGAATCATGTTCGGTTTTGGCATGAGCCTGGCCAACGGTTGCGGAGCCCGCGCGTTGATATTGCTGGGTCAGGGCAATCTTAGAGCGTTCGTGGTGCTGGTGTGCCTTGGCATCGCCGGTTACATGACGCTCACTGGCATTGCCGCGCCGCTACGCGTCCTTGTCGCGGAATTGACCATATTCACGCCGACATCGGTCGCCGTACCCCCTGGCCTTTCCCGTTCCATCACGGTGTGGATTCTGGCAGCGGCGCTGACGCACTTTGCCTTACGATCACGCGGCACTGGACATCGATCACTGGATCTGACCGGCGGCGCCATCATCGGCGTGCTGATCGTAGCAGGCTGGCTGGTCACAGGCTGGCTAGGCGCTGACGATTTCGAACCCACGCCGGTCGCATCGCTAAGCTTTGTTGCACCCATCGGCGACACCATCCACTATGCGATGATTGCCACTGGCATGAGCTTGCGATTTGGCATAGCAGTGGTTGTGGGTGTGTTGGCCGGATCGTTAATAACCGCCGTCCTGCGCGGCCGCTACCGAATCGAAGGGTTCGAATCACCGCGTCAGATGTCCCGCTATATTGCGGGTGGCACTCTGATGGGCGTGGGCGGTGCGCTGGCCATGGGCTGCTCGATAGGCCAGGGGTTGACGGGCCTGTCCACGCTCGCCTACAGCTCAATGATCTCAGCCCTATCCATTGTTGTGGGTGCGCGATTGGCATGGATTTCCCAATGACCCGGCCCTGTACTTCCATTAAGCGTCGACGCCTGATGCAAGGCGTGATTGCCGGTATGGCGGCCCTAAGCGCACCGCAGCTTACGACGCCGCAAACCTGGCAAAGCATCGCCGCAGTCCGCGACCAGGTGGGTGACGCGAAGCTATCCGATGAAATCCTGCTGGTGGACTTGCCCCTGGTGGCGGAGGATGGCTCCGCCGTGACGCTGACAATCAAGTCAAGCCCGTCATTGCATCAATCATCCATTCGTCGTCTGGAAATTTTCGCCCCAGGAAATCCCACCCCCAGCGTGGCTGAATTCGAATTCGGGCCGGAAATCGGCATATTGAACCTGACCACCCGAATTCGCCTAAGCAAGTCTCAGACTGTGATCGCCGTCGCGCACACTGACGACGGACGCGTCATCGTTGCCGAGCGCGCCGTACGTGTCACCACCAGTGGCTGCATTGCGCCGGCGCAATCCGATAATGCCAGCGAAATGAACGCACGCGTTCGCGTGCCGAAAAACTGGAAGCAAGGGACCACGGGCGAGGTTCTGACCATGATTATTCACCCCATGACGACTGGCTTGGCACGCGACACGGCGGGCACGACGCCGCCACAGCGCATCATCAAGACATTCAAGGCAACGCTTGGCGATAGGCAAGTGGTCAAGGCAACTTACCATCGCTCGCTCTCTCTGAACCCCTATCTTCGTTTCGATGTAACGCCTACGCAAGGCGGCGACATGCGCTTCGAATGGACGGAAGACACCGGACGGGTCGCCGTGCATACGGAAACCGTTCACGGCGCGTAAGCCGCAATATCGGTATAGAGTCGCAACGATACAGCCGCAAGAAGTCTGTGTTGCATGGAGTTACCTGGAGCGCCGTCCCACATAACTTGGTGCGATGTCTTCCAGGCGGGTGGGTTGTCTTGGGGATTCCGGCGCGCAGACACTTGCCGTTTGCAGCGAAGCGAAATTGTCACGCGTAAAAGGCTTGCCAGGCGCAAATTCAAGCGCCCGTGCCTGCAGTCGCGCAACCCAATCGGGCAAAGGAAGAACTCGGCGCGGGTGGCCCGATATGCGCGCCGCATAAGCCACGAGTTCGCCCAACGCATAATCCTGGGGGCCGCATAAGTCCGTGCGCTGTCCCATTGCGGCGGGATCCCGAAGCGCATGAAGAAACTGGCGGCAGACATCGCCCACGTATACGGGTGCAAAGCGCGCTTGCGCGCAGGCCAAGGGAAAGACGCCGGGCATAATTCGGGCCAGTGCCGCAAAGCGGCTAAGAAATGAGTCACCGGGCCCAAAGATTACCGAGGGTCGGAAACTGGTCACTGCGATGCCGTGGGACGACCCGAACTCATGCGCCCAGGATTCCGCCGCGCCTTTGCTGCGCAGGTAGAAACTTGAGCCATTCACAGCGTCGGCGCCTAACGCGCTCATATGAAGGTAGCGCTCAATACCGGCTTGATGCGCCGCCGTCAGTGCGATCTTCGTAAAGCCGACATGCACTTGCTGAAATACCTTTCCAGTATGGCGCGGTTCATTCAGTATGCCCACCAGATTGATCAACGCAGCGTGACCTTGCAAGAGCTTGGCCAGCGAAGAAACTGCCTCTGTTTCGGAAGTCCTGGTGTCAATCGGCAAGCTCAGCACGCGCACGGCCGGCTGCGATGCCAAATCTCCATGAAGACCGGCATGCCGGCTCAGCACCGTCACAGCGTAACCCGCGTCCGTGAGCGTTCGAACCAGCGCTTTACCGACAAAGCCCGTCCCTCCTAGTATCAGGATGCCTGGAGTGCCTGGAGTCGTAGTCGTGGAATCGATCATAGTTATACGATACGCCTATTTCAACGATCTTCTGTCGATTTCAAGCCAATTTTCAGAAGCCGGCCGGGGGACGCATCGGTCAACACGTAGACGTGCCCATCGGGACCGATGCGCACGTCGCGAATTCGCTCGTTCAGGGGCTCCAGCAGGCGCTCCTCATGCACAACCTTATCGCCATCAAGCTCCAGTCGTATCAGGACGCGATCCTTGAGCGCCCCAATGAATAGTGATTCCCGCCACAATGGGAATTGCTTGGCGTCATAGAAGGCCATGCCAGATATGGCGGGCGATGCTTTCCAGTAAAAAATGGGTTGCTCGGTGCCGTCGACGTTGGCCCCTTTCGCCTCTGGTATGTCGAAGCCGCTGTAGTTGACCCCATGGGTGGCCAAGGGCCAACCATAGTTCTTACCGGCTTGTGGAATATTGATCTCGTCTCCTCCGCGGGGACCATGCTCGTGGGTCCAGAGTTGGCCTGACCATGGGTTGAACGCTGCGCCCTGCTGGTTGCGATGGCCATAGGACCAGATTTCCGGTCGTGCCTTACTGTTGCCCACGAACGGGTTGTCGTCGGGGATACGGCCGTCGGTGTACAGCCGCACCAGTTTGCCTTGCAGCTTGTCCAGATCCTGGGACGTGGCGCGCTGATTATTCTCGCCCAGCGCGATATACAAATAGCCTTTCCCGTCGAATACCAACCGCGAGCCAAAATGCGCGCCCGTGGACAGCTTTGGCTCCTGCCGGAAAATAACTGTGAAGTTTTCGAGTTCTCGGCTATCTGCGGACAGCACACCGTAGCCTACGGCGGTGCCGGCCTTGCCGTCATCTCCTGGCTCCGCATACGACAGGTACACGCGCCGGGTATGTGCGAAATCGGGCGCCAATGCCACATCCAGCAAGCCGCCCTGCGAGCGCGCATAGACATCGGGCACGCCGGCAATTGGTTCCGACAGTTCCCCATTGAGCTTCCAGAGGCGAAGCTGACCGGGTCTTTCGGTGATTAATGCCCCTGAGCTATCTGGCAGAAAGGCTATGGACCACGGATGGTCCAGGCCCGTGAGCACCTCGCTGACGACTATAGGGCCCTTCTGGCTTGTCAACTCCCGGGATTCCTGCGCTTGCGCCTGCCATGCCAGCAATGGGAATAAAGCAGTAACAAGCAGCGGCCACCACCTTCGGCAGCCTGCCGCCGTGCCGACAGCGGAAGGCCGGACCCTGAACAACGTAGTGTGAGGCAGCATCATCAATGCTCCCAAAGATAGTAATCGTAGCGTTTAACGGCCATTAGTGCCATACGCTCACCTGGCTTTACGAAGCCACTTTGGCTCTTGGGACACGATATCGCGAACA
>CAZONP010000202.1:0-1501 GCA_964581155.1 uncultured Candidimonas sp.
GGGATCGACTTTGCCGTCGTTGCCATGGGTGTATTCGGCTTCGCCGAGATCATGACCAATCTGGAACTGAAAGACCAGCGTGTGGACATTACCGGCAAGGTGGGCACGCTGTACCCGAACAAGCAGGAATTCAAGGAAGCATGGCCAGCCGCCGTACGCGGCACAGCGCTGGGTTCGGCCCTGGGCATTCTGCCCGGCGGTGGCGCTGTGCTGTCCTCGTTCGCCTCGTACACGCTTGAGAAGAAGCTGTCGAGCCAGCCCGAACGCTTCGGCAAGGGCCATCCCGCCGGCCTTGCCGGCCCGGAATCCGCCAACAATGCCGCCGCGCAGACATCGTTCATTCCATTGCTCACGCTGGGTATACCGGGTAATGCCGTGACCGCCTTGATGATAGGCGCCATGACCATACACAACATCCAACCCGGTCCACAGGTCATGACCAGCCACCCAGAACTTTTCTGGGGCCTGATCGTATCAATGTGGATAGGCAACCTGATGCTGGTAATTTTGAACCTGCCGCTGGTCGGGCTCTGGATCAAGCTGCTCAAAGTGCCTTATCGCATCCTGTTCCCCGCCATTCTGGTATTTTGCACGATAGGCGTGTATTCACTGAATTACAACGTCTTCGATATCTGGATGACGGCGGCCTTTGGCTTGATTGGCTATATTTGGGCCAAGCTCAAATGCGAGGGCGCACCCTTGCTGCTGGGCCTGGTGCTTGGCCCCATGATGGAAGAGAACTTCCGGCGCGCCCTGCTCCTGGCACGAGGCGACTACACAACGTTCGTGACCCGGCCGCTTTCCATGTCGCTGCTGATCGCCGCCGGCATCCTGATCTGCATCGTTGCGCTGCCGTCCATCAAGAAGAAGCGCGCGGAAACGTTCGTTGAAGAAGACTAGCCTGGCACCGCTATAAGGCTGAAAGGCGCCTGGGTCCAACCCCGGCGCCTTTTTTTCGCATTCGCGACATGAGTCTTATGCGTTAATCTTATGCAGCAAGCAAGAATAAACAAAATCACAAACGGAGATCAACCAATGTCATCAGTCAGCGTCAAAACGTACGAGTCCCTGCCCGCCGCGCATGTTGCGTTCCTGGGCCTTGGCGTCATGGGCTTTCCCATGGCGGGCCACTTGGCCCGCGCAGGCCACACGGTATCGGTATATAACCGCACATTCAAGAAAGCCGAAACCTGGGTAGCTGAATTCGGCGGCACAGCGGCACAGACGCCCAAGCAGGCCGTTCAAGGCGCAAAGATCGTATTCTGCTGCGTCGGCAACGATGACGACTTGCGCAGCGTGGTGCTGGGCGAAAACGGCGCGCTTGCCGGCATGGCACCGGGCACCATCTTTGTTGACCACACGACGGCGTCAGCCGAGGTGGCCCGCGAACTCTACGAAAAGGCGCGCGAACTGGGCGTCGGATTCGTCGACGCGCCAGTATCGGGTGGGCAGGCCGGTGCGGTCAACGGCGCGCTGACAGTCATGTGCGGCGGCGATCAGC
>CAZONP010000202.1:1601-4963 GCA_964581155.1 uncultured Candidimonas sp.
ATGGAAAACCGCGGCGCCACCATGATCGCCGACAAGTTCGATTTCGGCTTTGCCGTCGACTGGATGCGCAAGGACCTGAGCCTGGTAATAAACGAAGCGCGGCGTAACGGTGCCAGGGTTCCGGTGACTGCATTGGTCGACCAGTTCTATGGCGACGTCCAGCAAATGGGCGGAAATCGTTGGGACACCTCCAGCCTGATCAAACGGCTGAAGAAGCAGTAAGGTACCGCCCTACTCGGTATAGCGGGTCAACCGCAACACCGCGCGTAGGCCATACCCGCCGCCTGGGGTGGCGTCTCCGTCGCCCAGTTCGATCGTGCCACGATTGCGCTGGGCATAGGCCAATGCAATCGCCAACCCCAAGCCTGACCCGCTGCTGCGCACCCCTTTACGGGCCGAACCACCCCGATCGAAGCGTATGAAAACGCTTTCGCGCAACGACGGGTCAAGCCCCACTCCGTTGTCGCATACACTGACCCAGACGGCATCGCCGTCTGCGCCGGCCGATACCGTAATGGAACGGCCTTCGCCCGCGTGGTTGATGGCGTTGTGAACCAGGTTGGCAATGGATTCATGCAGTTCGGCTTCGCTTCCCAGCACCCATACCGTTGTGTCGGTGTCGGCAGCGGCATTCCCGCACTGGCCCGCCCAGCCCAAATCCTGCTGCTTTTCTCGTGCCAGCGGCAAATACTGCAGCACGACGTCGCGCGCAAGACTGTTCAGGTCAACTTTTTCACGGACGGCCATGTCGTTGCGGCTGGCATGCGCCAGCGACAACAACTGCTCGGTGAGCCGCGAAGTTTGTCCCAATTGATGAATAATGGCGGCTAGCGTTTCGCGCATACGCACGATATCCGGCTCGCGCTTCGCGTATTGTGCCTGCGTGCGCATGATCGCCAAAGGAGTCCGCAACTGATGCGATGCATCGGCAAGAAACCCGGCTTGTTTGTCCAATACCTGGCGATACAGGTCTATATGGTGATTGACTGCCTTGACCAGGGGCACGACTTCGCGCGGAACCCGCTCACTATCCAACGGCATCAGATCATTGACTTCGCGCGCCTGAACCTCGCGCCTTAGTTGCGTAAGCGGACGCAACGCCCACTGCACGCTGAACCACACCAGCAAGGTAGTAAGGATGAGCATTCGGCCGTCCCGCCACAAGCCTTGCCGCCATGCTTCGTGCTGAGTGCGTTCCCGCATATCGATGCTTTCGCCGACGAACACAATGACCTGGCGTCGTTGTCCGTCGTAATATAGGTCGCGCCATAACGCCACCATGCGCACATTGTCCCTACGATAGACAGCGTCGTAAAAGACCGGCACGCCTTCTGACTGTGCCAGGGCAGGCGGCGGCGGCATGCCATCCATCCCCAATAGCGGCTTGCCAGGCAACTGCCCGCTCAAGCCGGCCAGACTGGGCACCGTAGGGAAGACCTCCTCCACACGAAAATACTTGCGGTTGCCTGCCCGTGATTCAAGCATGACCTGAGCATAGAATGGCGGGTCAATGCGAAGCGACCCGTCACCATTGAACGCAATGCTGTTCTCGAGCACCTTTGCCGGCTCCAGAAGCGCGGTATCGTAGACCTCTTGGGCGACGAGACTCAATGCCTGATAGTCGTTCCTGCTGTCGAACAACAAAAGCGCGATAACACCTGGAATAAGTAGAGCAAGCAACCAAAGACGGATGCTGCCACGCGTTTGACGTGTTGTTGCGGCCATATGTCAGCTGGCTGCCGGGGTGCTTTCGAGCATATAGCCCAGGCCGCGCACAGTCACGATATGGACGTCGCTGCCGGTCAGCTTCTTGCGCAAACGATGCAGGACGACTTCGATGGCGTCTGGACTGGCGTCGGTATCGTGGTCGAAGACCCTGCTGAAAAGCAGTGTCTTTTCCACCGGCAAGCCGCTACGGGCAATAAGTGCGACCAGAGCCGCGTGTTCGCGCGGTGTCAGGTGGAGTATGCCGCCGTCCAGGGAAAACGCGCGGCTTTCGTTGTCGTACACCAGGGAACCGCATTCCATTCGTGGCACGAGTCGGCCCCTGCTGCGGCGCACCAACGCCGCCAGGCGAGCCTCGAGTTCTTCCAGCGCGAAGGGCTTGGAAAGGAAATCGTCGGCGCCGAGATTAAGGCCTCGTACACGGTCTTGCAGGGCGCCTTGCGCGGTAAGAATCAGCACGGGTGTCACGTCGCCCCGGTTGCGCATTTCGCGCAGCAGCACCAAACCATGCTTGTCGGGAAGGCGCAAGTCCATGACGACCGCATCGAAATCAGAGCTGGCAAGCATTTGCTCGGCCGTCTGGGCGTCGGGCGCGTGCTCGGGCATGAACCCGCTTTGAGCAAGTGCGCGCTCCAGCCAGGCCGCCATCTCGCGCTCGTCTTCAACCAGCAGTATGCGCATGTACCTTGCTTTCCAGTGATTGCTGGCCGCGCGCGCTCTGCCCGCGCTGGCGCAAATAACGGGTTTCCTGACCTCGTTTGAACAAGATCAACGCCAGCTCGTTAAGTGCCTGCGTATAGACGTCACGTTTGAATTCTATGACGGCATCCAGAGGGACCCAATATTGGCTCCAGCGCCAAGCGTCGAATTCAGGGCTGTGCGTGGCGCGCAAGCTGACGTCGCTGTCGCGCCCCACCATTCGTAACAGGAACCAGATTTGTTTCTGGCCTTTATAGTAGCCACGCGAATCACGCCGAACAAAGTTGTTCGGCACGTTATAGCGCAGCCAGTCGCGCGTCCGTCCTAATATGCGTACATGTTCGGGATGCAAGCCGACTTCTTCATGAAGCTCGCGGAACATGGCTTGCACTGGCGTTTCCCCGTGCTTGATACCACCTTGAGGGAACTGCCACGCATGCTCCCGAATACGTTTACCCCAAAATACCTCGTTTTTTTGATTTACGAGGATAATGCCGACATTATGACGGTAGCCTTCACGGTCTAACATGGGCCACCCCAAAGCAAATTCAATACAATTACTGTTGATTATACGTATCTGTCGAGATCCTCACCATGCATGCAAGCAAGTATCACATTAATACCCTGAAAGAAGCGCCCGCCGAGGCGGAAGTAAAGAGCCACCAACTCATGACGCGGGCCGGCATGATACGCAAGGCGGCCGGAGGGATCTACACTTACATGCCGTTGGGCCTGAAGGTCTTGCGAAAAATTGAAAAAATCGTGCGCGAAGAAATGGACCGTTCGGGCGCAATCGAACTACTGATGCCGGTGGTGCAGCCCGCCGAATTGTGGGTCGAATCGGGCCGATGGGAAGAATACGGCGCCGAACTTCTTCGCATGAAGGACAGGCACCAGCGCGACTTTGTCCTGCAGCCCACCTCGGAAGAAGTCATCAC
>CAZONP010000203.1:0-4958 GCA_964581155.1 uncultured Candidimonas sp.
CCATGGACACCATTAAGCTGTTTGGCGGCGAACCCGCCAACTTCCTGGACGTGGGCGGTGGCGCCACCACCGAGAACGTCACCGAAGCTTTCAAGATCATGCTCCAGAACAAGGGCGTCAAAGCCATTCTGGTAAATATTTTCGGCGGCATCATGCGCTGCGACGTGATCGCGGAAGGCGTCATAGCCGCGTGCAAGGCCGTCAACCTTAGCGTGCCGCTTGTCGTGCGCATGAAAGGCACGAACGAAGAACTCGGCAAGAAATTGCTGGCCGAGTCGGGCTTGCCCATTATCAGCGCAGACACCATGGCTCAAGCCGCGACCAAAGTCGTAGCCGCCGCGAAATAAGAACACAGCCGAGGATTTGTAAATGTCGATTCTGATCAACAAAGACACCAAAGTCATTACCCAGGGTATGACCGGCAAGACCGGTCAGTTCCATACACACATGTGCCGAGAGTACGCGAACGGCAAAGCCGCATTCGTGGCGGGCGTCCATCCCAAAAAGGCGGGCGACAACTTCGAAGGCGTGCCCATTTTCGGGTCGGTCAAAGACGCCAAGGCGCAGACCGGTGCAACGGTTTCGGTTATTTATGTACCGCCTGCCGGTGCTGCCGCCGCCATCTGGGAAGCTGTCGAGGCCGATCTGGACCTCGTCATCTGCATCACCGAAGGCATCCCGGTTCGCGACATGCTCGAACTGCGCAATCGCATGCGTGACCAGAACAAGAAGACCATGCTGCTGGGTCCCAACTGCCCAGGTCTTATTACTCCCGACGAGATCAAGATCGGCATCATGCCGGGTCATATCTCGCGCAAGGGCCGTATTGGTGTAGTCAGCCGTTCGGGCACGCTTACGTACGAAGCAGTGGCGCAACTGACGGAATTGGGCCTGGGTCAGTCGACCGCGGTAGGCATCGGTGGGGATCCCATCAATGGCTTAAAGCATATAGACATACTCCAGATGTTCAATGACGACCCGGACACGGATGCCGTTATCATGATCGGCGAGATCGGCGGACCGGATGAAGTCAACGCGGCTGAATGGGCCAAAGACAACATGAAGAAGCCGGTCGTTGGCTTTATTGCGGGCGTTACGGCGCCTGCCGGCAAGCGTATGGGGCATGCGGGTGCACTGATCTCCGGTGGTGCTGACACCGCCGACGCCAAGCTTGAAATCATGGAAGCCTGCGGTATCCGGACGACGCGCGATCCTTCCGAAATGGGCAAGTTGTTGAAATCCGTGTTGTAGGTCGCTGGACGTAGGGAAATAGGCTTCCTTCGGGAAGCCTTTTTTGCCTTGCCGTTCCTCGCCGTGCTACATTAGCCGAGCCTTTTTAACGACGTTCAAGCAGCTATGGGAATTTAGATGGTAGAGTTTTTCGAATCGCTCCACTGGGGCGCGCTATTCCAGATCGTAATGATCGACATCCTGCTGGGTGGCGACAACGCGGTGGTTATTGCCCTGGCTTGCCGCAACCTGGCACAGAAACAGCGCGTGCAGGGCATACTGTGGGGCACTGCCGGTGCCATCATTCTTCGTGTCGTCCTGATCGCGTTCGCGCTGACCTTGCTGGGCGTTCCTTTCCTGAAAATTGTCGGCGGTTTGCTCCTGCTCTGGATCGGCATCAAGCTCCTGGTTCCCGAAGAAGGTCACCACGACAACGTCAAGGCAAACTCGTCGGTCTGGGCGGCAGTCAAAACCATCATCGTCGCCGACTTCGTCATGAGCCTGGACAACGTCATTGCCATTGCCGGCGCTGCGCAAAACACCATACCCGATCATCAGCTTGGTTATGTCATTTTCGGCTTGCTGCTCAGCGTGCCCATCATCATTTGGGGCAGCACCATCGTGCTTAAACTTATCGATCGGTTCCCGGTTGTGGTCTTGCTGGGAGCCGGCCTATTGGGCTGGATTGCCGGCGGCATGATTGTTACCGACATCATCGTGGAAGGCCAGTTCGGCGTGGTTCCATCGTCGGTGAAGATCGCTGCGGAAGTCTTTGGTGCCTTGCTCGTCGTTGGTTTGGGCAAGTGGATAGCCAGCCGTAAGGTTGTCGCCAAGGGCGGGGCAGATGGGACTGTTTAAATCGGGCCGTAAAAAGCCGAACGAATCCGGCATGACGCTATTGCAGGGCCTACTGATCCTGGCGATCATAGGCATTGCGGTCTACGTGCTTCTCACGCTGCTGGCGGGTTAAGACATGACGACACCTGCAACACTGGTTATAGCCACGCGTGCCAGCCGGCTTGCTCTTTGGCAGGCCGAACATGTCCGCAGCCTATTGCAAGGCTTATATCCGCAATGCCAAGTCAGCCTGCTTACCATGACTACACGCGGCGATCAGATTCTGGATCGCAGTCTGTCCAAGGTTGGCGGAAAAGGCTTGTTCGTCAAAGAGCTGGAAACAGCGCTTCTGGACGGCCGTGCCGACCTGGCCGTGCATTCGCTTAAAGACGTTCCAGTCGACATGCAGCTTCCGTTCTCGCTTTCCGTGGTACTGGACCGTGACGACCCGCGCGACGCGTTCGTCTCGAACGACTACGACTCGCTGGCGGCCTTGCCGCCGGGCGCGGTCGTGGGTACCTCCAGCCTGCGGCGCGAATCGCAAATTCGCGAACGGTTTCCACAGTTGGACGTTCAGCCTTTAAGGGGCAACCTGGACACCCGTCTTGGCAAGCTGGACAACGGCGGCTATGCCGCCATTATCCTGGCGGCGGCGGGTCTGCGTCGACTGGAACTGACGTCACGCATTCGCGGCTATCTATCGGTTGAAGAAAGCCTGCCCGCGGCGGGCCAGGGAGCTCTTGGTATCGAGATCCTTGACGAACGCAGCGACATGCATGCCTGGCTGGCTCCACTGGCCGATCCCGAAACAACGGCCTGCACCGTGGCCGAGCGGGCGGTTTCCCGCGTGCTTGGCGGGTCTTGCCAGGTGCCGTTGGCCGCGTTTGCGCAGCTTGACGATAACGCCTTGCGTATTGATGCGCTGGTGGCCGAGCCCGATGGTTCACGCGTCATCAGGGCACATCGCAGCGGGCCGGTAAAAGATGCCAGGCAGCTTGGTGAAGCCGTTGCGCTCGAACTTATCGAGAAGGGCGCAGATGGCATACTTGCCCGGCTTACCTCCCCGCAAGGGGCTGCCTGAAACGTGCAGGCAGTGTCGCGGACACAACCGCCATGAGCGCCACTGTCATACTTACACGCCCGGGCGAAAGAAACGACGCGCTGGCAGCGCGATTGGCGGCGGCGGGGCTTAGCCCTATTGTCTTGCCGGCATTGAGCATCGTGCCGTCGCAGTTGGAAGCCAATACCATAACGCCACCGAACGAATATGACGTCATCGTATTTGTCAGCGGCAATTCCGTCCGCATGTACTTCGAGCTGCTGGTGCGGCGCGCCTCGGCTGCGGGGTGGCCGGCCCTGACATTGGCCGCCGCCGTGGGTCGAGCCACGGCTCAGGCACTCGAAGACACAGGCATCGTTCCGCCATCGCATATTGTCGCGCCCGATCCGGCCAACTGCGGCCAGGATTCCGAGGGCCTGTGGGCCTTATTGGCGCCGTCGGTGCATCGCTATAAGCGCGTGCTCATCGTGCGCGGCGACACGGGGCGGGAATGGTTGGGGCAACAATTTGAGGCGGCGGGCGCCACGGTAGAACGGCTGGCGCTCTATAGGCGCGTTGCCCTGGACTGGAGCGACCAACAGGCCGCCTCGGTCAGGCATGCCCTTGCCACGCCGCAGCCCGTCATTTTCCTGTTGACCAGCGGTGAAAGCGTCGACGCCGTCGTTGCGGCCATGCGCGCGCATGGGCTGGATGGCCAGTGGCCGCGCTGCCGCATCGTGGCAATACACGAACGCGTCGCAAGCCGTTTACAATCGTTGCTTGGCGTCACTGGCACGCATGTGCCGTCAATGGTAAAAGTATGTTCGCCCAGCGACGACGCCATTTTCCACGCTGTTATACAGATGGCGTCGCATTCAGAAAGCTCCTAGGATTACAATCGCGCCATGACAGACAAAAAACCCGAGACAACGCCACCGGCACAGGCGCCCGCCGCTGGCCGTTCCACGACTCCAGGTCCAGCCACCACCACGCACGCCAAGCCGTCCGCTCCCGCTCAACCGTCAGGTGCAACAAAAGGGCGCAGTACTTTCCTGGCTTGGGCGTTCGGTATTGTGTTTCTTGTGGCCCTCATGCTTGCGGCCGCGCTCTGGTATCAGCAGCAGCAGTTCAAGCAAATCAGCGGCGACCTTGCGTCGCAGGTGCAAAGCAGTTCCAGCGGGGCAAGCCAGGCCGTCGAACAGGCGCGTCAGGCCTTGTCCATGACACAAGAACAAAGTGCCAGGATCGCCCGCCTTGAGCAGGGGCTGGAGCAGTCGCGCGGGCATGTGGAAAGCCTTGAACAGGCATTCCGCACGCTTACCGATAGCGGCTCCGACCTTATACTCATCAACGACATCGACCACCTTCTTACCATTGCCCAGCAACAGTTGCAGCTGGCAGGTAATGTGGCCAACGCCATTATTTCGCTGGAAACCGCGCAGGCGCAATTGGCCCGGGCCAATCGTCCGGGGCTGGCGTCCTTGCTCCAGACAATAAACGGCGACCTGGACCGTTTGCGCGCGGCATCCACGATCGACATCGCGCTGCTATCCGATCAGTTGGACGAGCTTGGTGCGTTGGTATCCGAAGCGCCGTTGCTCGTACCCGACGACGCCGCTCCAGAGCCAGTTGCAGCGCCAGCGAACCCATCCGCCGGTCAGGCGGCGCTATCGGATCAAGCACCGGCGGCCACCGGGCCCTGGTGGCAGCAAAGCATAGAAACCGCCAGCAACTGGACCCGCAACGCATGGACATCCGTTCGTCAGGATCTTGGCCAGTTCATTACCGTGCGCCGTGTCGACGACGCCGCAGCGCTGCTTATGTCGCCCGATCAGGCAACGCGCTTTCGCGA
>CAZONP010000204.1:0-4940 GCA_964581155.1 uncultured Candidimonas sp.
GGCGAAAACCTGTATGTGGAAACCGACGCATCCGGTCCCGCCAACTTTGCACAACCTGGCCTTGATGGCGCGGGCTTGGTGCTGCAGCAGTATACGGAAACGTCCAACGTGAACGTGGCCGAGGAACTGGTCAACATGATCACTACTCAGCGGGCCTACGAAATGAATAGCAAGGCAATTTCAACATCCGACCAGATGCTGGCGCGCCTGACTCAACTGTAAATGATAAAACGCCTTACCCAAGCAGTTGCAGTACTGGCGGCGGTCATTCTGTCCGGTTGTGCATTGGTGCCGCCGGAACCCGTGGTGACAGGACCGCTTACCGCCGCGCCGCCGCCTCCGCCGCCCGTCGTCATGGCGCAGCCTAATGGCTCCATTTATCAGCCAACGGCCTATGGCAACTACCCATTGTTCGAAGATAGGCGTCCGCGCAACGTGGGCGACATCGTGACGGTCGTCATTCAGGAAAAGACGAACGCCGCGAAGAACGTGCAGACGTCGACGGACCGCAGCGGCAGCGCGGGATTCGGCGTGGGGCTTGCGCCCGCCATCCTGCCCACCGATCTGGGCGCCAAGCAAAATTTCGACATCACGGGCGAAAACGCATCGCAGGGCAAGGGGTCCACGCGAGCGGACAACATGTTCTCCGGCACGCTGACGACCACTGTGGTGGGCGTTTTGCCTAACGGCAATCTGCAAATCGCCGGCGACAAGCAAATTGCCATCAATCGCGGCAGCGAACACATCCGCTTTTCCGGTGTGGTCGATCCGCGCTCCATCACGGGCTCCAACACCGTGTCGTCGACCCAGGTGGCCGATGCACGCATCGAATTCCGCAGCAAAGGCACGATGGATGAAGTGCAGACTATGGGTTGGCTGCAACGCTTCTTCCTGAATGTTTCACCGTTCTGACAAGGTACCAGCTTTGATTTCTTATTTCTTCAGCGCTCTACGCCAGGTTGGCGCCAGGCTTTTCCTGGTCGCGCTGTGCATGTTGGCCGTGAATGCCGCGCACGCCGAAAGAATCAAGGACCTGGCGTCCATTCAAGGCGTGCGGGCCAACCAGTTGATCGGCTATGGCTTGGTCGTCGGCCTGGATGGCAGCGGCGACCAGGTGCGCCAGACCCCATTCACCCAGCAAAGCCTGACCAATATGCTGTCGCAGTTGGGTGTGACGGTGCCGCAAGGCACCAACATGCAGGTCAAGAACGTGGCGGCCGTCATCGTGACCGCCAGGTTGCCGGCGTTCGCCCAGCCCGGCCAGACGGTCGACGTGGTGGTCTCGTCCATGGGTAATGCGAAAAGCCTGCGCGGAGGTACGCTATTGATGACGCCCATGAAGGGCGCGAACGGCCAGGTGTATGCCTTGGCGCAGGGCAACCTGCTGGTGGGCGGCGCGGGTGCGTCGGCCGGCGGTTCCAGCGTGCAGGTCAATCAATTGAATGGCGGCATCATTTCCAACGGCGCCATCGTGGAACGCAGCGTGCCCACCAGCTATGCGCGCGACGGCGTGGTCAACCTGGAACTGAACACCACTGACTTCGGCGCGGCTCAGAATATGGTGGTTGCGCTTAACAAGCGTTTCGGCGCGCACACGGCGGCCGCGCTGGACGGACGCGTGGTGCAGTTGCGCGGCCCGCAAGATCCGGCGGCGCAAGCGGCGTTTCTTTCCCAGGTGGAAAATCTTCAAGTCAACCTGCCGCCGGCGCGCGCCAAAGTGGTCATCAATGCACGCACGGGTTCGGTGGTCATGAATCGCACCGTCACGATAGACGAAGCGGCCATCGCCTATGGCAATTTGTCGGTGGTGATCAGCCAGGATCTGGAAGTGAACCAGCCTGACACCCCATTCGCCGGTGGCGAAACGGTGGTCACGCCAAGCACGTCGATTGAAATGCGCTCCGACGCGGGCAGCATACAGCGGGTAAAGACCAGCGCCAATCTGGCCGATGTGGTCAGTGCCTTGAACGCCTTGGGCGCTACGCCACAAGACCTCTTGTCCATCCTCCAGAACTTGAAAAGCGCGGGCGCTCTGCGTGCCGATCTGGAAATCATCTAGGGACGACCATGGCCTTCGTACAATACATACCCCGCCCGAGCAGCGACGCGCCAACCGCCATGGACTTCAGCGGGCTTAACAGCCTGAAGCAGGGCGTCAGCGCCGGCGCCAACGCGCCACTGGATCAACAGAAGAAAGTGGCGCAACAGTTCGAGGCCTTGTTCATCCAGCAGATGATGAAACAGGCGCGCCAGTTGTCGTCCGCCATGCCTGGCCTGTTCGACAGCCAGCAAACGCGTCTGGCGCAAAGCATGAGCGACGAGCAAATGGCCTTGCAGCTTGCGGACCCGGGACTGGGCCTGGCGGAGGCCTTGCTGGCCCAGATTCAGAGTGGCGGCAACATGGCCAAAACGGTGGGGGCAACGCCTGCCAGTCCGCCCGAGCTGGCGGCCAGCCGCGTGCCAGGCATGCGCTCGCGCATTGGCGAAGACCGCCGCAATGACGCGTCGTCGATCACGGCCTTGATCGACATGCTGACCAAGAACCCATTGACCGACCGGATTTATTCGGCGATCAAGGGTGCGCCAGATCATATTCAGAATTTCGTCAGCAAGATGTCCGATGCGGCCAAAGTGGCGGCGGGCGAAAGCGGTGTTCCGGCGAAGTTGATCCTGAGCCAGGCGGCGCTGGAGTCCGGCTGGGGCAAGCGCGAGATCAAGCACGCGGACGGGTCGACCAGCCACAATCTGTTCGGCATCAAGGCGGGTTCCAGCTGGAAGGGCAAGGTGGTCAATGTCATGACCACGGAATACGTGGATGGCAAGGCGCAAAAAATGTCGCAGCCTTTCCGGGCCTACGACTCGTACGCCGATTCCTTCGCCGACTATGCGCGCCTGATCGGCACAAGCAAACGGTATAGCGACGTGGTGGGAGCGCCGTCGGCCGAAGAGGCAGCCCACCGCATCCAGGCGGCGGGCTACGCCACGGATCCGTCGTATGCCACGAAGCTGATCTCGATCATGAGCTATTTCGACACCGGCCCGAAGCGCGGCCAGTGACCTGATGAGGGCCTGGAGTTCGCATGATGTGGGCCTAAACTTTCCGGTCTGGCAGCCGTTAATGCGGTATACAGTTTTCACCTTTCGGCGGGTGCCCGCACCCTGCTGACTACAAGCGGAACACGTCATGAATTTAACGAATCTGGGTCTATCCGGCATTAACGCGGCCCAAAACCGTTTGCAAACCGCCGGTCATAACATCAATAACGCCGATACCGACGGCTTCAACCGCCAGACAGTGTTGTCGGCCACAGCGGGCGCCACCGGCACGCACGCCGGGTATATTGGCCGAGGCGTCGAAGCCATTACCGTACAGCGCGCCTACGACGGCTTCCTGTCGCGCCAGTTGGTGGCGGCCCAGACATCGGGTGCATCGCTGGCCGCCTACGGCAATGAAATCGTTCAAATCGACAACTTGTTCGCGGACCGTACCGTCGGCATTACCCCGGCCCTGCAAAAGTTCTTCGACGGCATACAGGCCGTGGCCACGTCGCCTGCCGATCCGGCCGCAAGGCAGGAACTTCTGGGGCGCGCCAGCAGCCTGGTCACCCAGTTGAATGATTCGAACGCCTTCATGGACAGCCAGCGCAATAACATCAACACCCAAATCTCCACCGTCGTCACTCAAGTCAATAGTTACGTCGAACGCGTACGCGACTTGAATAACCAGATCACGGTCGCACGCGCCACGGCATCCAACCACGAACCCAACGACTTGCTCGACCAGCGCGAACTGCTGGTCTCCGAATTAAGTCAGCTGGTGGGCGTTACCGTCATGGAACAAGACGGCAATTTCAATCTTACCGTCGGCAATGGCCAGGTGCTGCTGGGCGGCAATACCTTGTTCCCGCTCCATGCCCAGGCCTCGGCCGACGATCCATCGCGCACGGTCGTGGCTTATACCGCACTCATCGGCGGCGGCAAAACGGCAAAGGTCGAGATTGACGAAAACACCGTCAGCGGCGGCAAGCTCGGTGGGCTTATCAAGTTTCGACGCGAAACCCTGGATCCCATCCAGAACGATCTGGGTCGGTTGGCGGTTGGCATTGCGCAGGAAGTGAACAAGATCCATGCCACGGGCGCCGACCTTAACGGCGTCGCCGGTGGCGACTTTTTCGCCCTGCGCGACGTAAAGGCCATGCCCGGTCCGTCCAATAATCCAGCGGCGCCCAGTCTGTCCATCACTATCGACGATGCCAACCAGCTTACCGGTCAGGATTACCGGGTTGCACATAACGGCACGGGCTACGTCGTTACCAGCATTCCCAACGGTACGGTTACAGCACTTACGGGCGGTACGGGCACAATCGACGGTGTGACGTTTAAATTTGATCCCGCCGGCACGCCGGCCAATCGCGATTCCTGGTTGGTGCAGCCCACCCGGGCCATGGCGGGTGCCATTTCCCTGGCCATTACCGACCCAGCCAAGATTGCCGCAGCGGCGCCAAATACTGGCACGGCCAATGGCGACGTAGCCCTGAAGCTCGCGCAACTGCAAACCAGCAAGGTGCTGGGCAATGGCACCAGCAGCTTGAACGAGACATTCTCAAAGATCGTCAACAAGGTCGGTGTGATGACGCAGCAAATCGGTACATCGGCCAAGGCACAGGCAACTCTCATCCAGCAAAATTTTGCGGCTCAGCAGGCCGTGTCGGGCGTGAACCTGAACGAAGAATACGTCAATTTGGATCGCTACCAGGAACAGTTCCGTGCCGCCTCGCGCCTTATCGATGTCAGCTCCACGTTGTTCGACACCTTGCTAAGCCTGCGCAACTAACTATCAAGTTGCCAGTCCTTCGGGTTTATTGCTTTTTTTTCCAGGAAGTTCGCCATGCGTATTAGTTCCACTTTGTTTTTCCAGACGGGACTGAATTCCATTAATG
>CAZONP010000205.1:0-4919 GCA_964581155.1 uncultured Candidimonas sp.
TCGGGATCAAGGTCGGCAAAGTCGAGCCGTAAGGTGGACTCGTACACGTAGTCGCTTGGGCTGATATATAGCTTGCCGTATGGTGTAACCAGCTGCATAAGGGAGGGACTGGCGGGCCAGTCCGCTGTTGCGCTATTGACGCTAAAGCTGCACGCCGTGGCGAGCAGCGCTGCAATGAGGCGTTTACTCGGGAAAGACATGTGGGCACTCCAATAAGTGGCAGTTGGCGTCTGCTGATACAGCGCGCGGCGCAGGCACCACTATTTGTAAGTGCTATTACATTTCATTTGCGTTTGATTTGCAAGCCCAAGTAAGCGACGTTACATTTGTAGACCGAATTACTGGGCTGTGCTGAACATAAGGTAGAGCAGGACAACGCTCATCAGGCTGAAGTACACAACGATGCCCGCCAGCAGCGAGCGGAAAATGGTTCTTGCTTGTTGCCGTAGAGGCGGACGGGTATGGCCGTAATCGCGGGCGTACCACCACCACGTGGCCACGCAGGCCAGTATGCTCAGCAAAACAATAGCTGCTTTCATGCTGCGGTCAGTGCCGCGAAGTCACTAATGCACACTGGTTGCGTTGCTGCGCCGAAGCAGTTCCACCAAATGTTGCTTCAATCCCGACGAAAAGATGGGAACCAGCATGACGTGATGGTCCGAACCGACCACGGGCTTGATCTCGATGGATTGGCGCGCGAATGCCGTTGTATTGCGGGCGTTCCTTTCGTAAGCCTGCAATAGTTTATTGGCCGCCGCCTGCGCCTGGAATACCACGCGGTCGGGCTCCACGTGCGCTTTTGCCTGGCTGGTGTAGTGGTCGACAAGCCTATCCATGTCGTCCAGGAACAGGCTTAGGGCGAAGCTGCCACGACAGTCGGAGCGTTCATAGCCCCATTGCGGTGTAGTGGTCATGTGGACTCCGTGGGGAAGGGTGGACGATATGGATACGACACGCGCTAATTGATGGTGCGCGGTGTTTGCTGGCTGGCCTGCATTTCCAGGATAAGCTGTTCCAGACGTGGGGTGGTCCGTAGGGCCAGCACGGGGGTCGCTTCCGGATCGGTGTCATCGCGTTCCAGCTGCAACAGGATGCTGGCGCCGTCGAATGCGTCGGGGTTGGCCTGGATTTGCACATACTGATTCAACAGCCGGTCGACCGCCTTCTGGGCCTCGACGACTTGCGTGGCAAGCGGCGCCTGCGCATGCACGGTGAACTGCTGTTCGAGCGTCTTGGCCAGATCCCAGCTAAAAAACAGCACGGCTTTCGACCCGTGACATTCGGGGTGCAGGAATCCCCATGATTCGGTGATGTTTGTGTTCAAATTAAGTTCTTTCAGGTGACGGGTGTAGAAAAAGCGCCGGAGCACGAGTGCGCACACACGGCAGGTTCCATGAATGATTTTATCCGCCTTTTCGCTATCGAGCTACGCGGAGCGCCCGGGAAGAAATGTTACCCTTGAGCCTGTCTCTATATAAAGGTTGATTATGCTGTCGATGCAAGACGCAGCGCCAGGAAAACCCGACAATAACGGGTCCGACGCTGCCTCGCCAGGGCCGGCGAGCCTAGCGCTAAATTACATGACGTCCAGCCTGCTGCCCACGCCGTGGGCAACGTTCGGCATCCACGTCTTTCTTGAAATGGAAAACGCGAAAGAGCATCTCATGCTTACGTTGGGCGACCTGGGCGACGGGAAACCGGTGCTGGCGCGTGTGCATTCCGAATGCCTAACCGGCGACGCTTTGTTCAGCCAGCGCTGCGATTGCGGCGCTCAGCTAGAAGCCGCAATGAAGGCCATTGCGCAAGAAGGTCGCGGCGCCATACTGTACATGCGCCAGGAAGGACGCGGCATAGGGCTGGTCAATAAAATTCGCGCCTATCAACTTCAAGATGCCGGCGCCGACACGGTGGAGGCGAACGAGCAACTGGGGTTTCCGGCCGATATGCGCCGGTATGACTTGTGCAAGCCCATGCTGGATCACTTTGGCATTGTTTCATTACGCCTGATGACCAACAACCCCCGAAAAGTAGACACATTGACTAGCCTGGGCGTGCCCGTTGTTGAACGCATTCCGCTTCAGGTGAATCGCAATGTGTTCAACGAACGGTATCTAAGCACCAAGGCTGTAAAGCTGGGTCACTGGCTTAAGGAGCATCTTTAGCCCGCTTGGTCGTCCGCCAGGAAGCGCATGCGGAATCGGCGACCCTTGATATTCCCGTTGCTAAGCTTGGCGTAAGCCTGCTTGGCAATTTTTCGGTCCAGCGCAACGAAGCTGACGAACTCCAGGATGTTGATCTTTCCTATTTGCTCGAAGGCGAAGCCCGCGTCTTTGGTCAAGGCGCCCAATATATCCCCGGGCCGCAGCTTGTCTTTTTTTCCGCCTTGCACACAAAGCGTCACCATGGGCGCAAGTAGACGGCCGCCGGGTGCAGCTTTCAAGGTTTTAGGACTAGTCCAGACAATGGCCTGGTTCTGATATTTTTCTATTTGATTGGCCCAACGCATTTCGTCGGCGGCGCAAAGACTTAAGGCCAATCCTTTGGCATCGCCCCGGCCGGTGCGGCCGATTCGGTGGATATGGACTTCCGGATCGGGGGTTACGTCCACGTTGATGACCGCATCGAGCGTCTGGATATCCAGGCCGCGTGCCGCGACATCGGTGGCAACCAGAACCGAACAGCTTCTGTTGGCGAACTGCACCAGCACATCTTCACGCTCGCGTTGTTCCAGATCCCCGTGCAATGCCAGGGCGCTGATGTTGCGCGAGGTGAGGTACTGGGTCAAGGCCCGGCACTGCGCCTTGGTGTTGCAGAAGGCCAAAGTGGAGGTTGGCCGGTAATGTTCAAGAAGCTGGGCCACGACTGCCAGACGGCTTTCGGGGTCAATTTCGTAGAAGAGTTGCTCGATCTGCGTGGCGCTATGCACGGATTCAACCTTGACTTCAACCGGATCCTGCAGGAAGCGCGAACTGGCTTTGCGGATGTCATCGGCATAAGTAGCCGAGAACAACAGCGTCTGGCGACGGCGTGGGCAGGCGTTCACAATGGTGGTTACATCGTCGTAGAACCCCATGTCCAACATGCGATCGGCTTCATCCAGCACCAAGGTGCGCAGCTGCGATAAATCGACCGTATTGCGTTCGATGTGGTCCATTAACCGGCCCGGTGTCGCCACCAGAATATGGGCGCCGAACCTCAGGGACTCGATCTGTGGACGTATGGGCGTGCCGCCGCATAAAGTCAATATCTTGGTGTTGCCCGGCGCACGGGCCAAACGGCGCAATTCATTGGCCACCTGTTCGGCCAGTTCGCGGGTGGGGCACAGTACCAGCGCCTGGGTAGCGGAAACGGATGCGTCCAGGGCATGAACGATGCCCAGACCGAATGCCGCAGTCTTGCCGCTGCCGGTCTTGGCCTGCGCGATCAAATCGCGGCCTTCAATAATGACGGGCAGCGCTTGCGCCTGTATGGGCGTCATGTTCTCGTAGCCGAGCTGGTCGAGTGTGTCGAGAATGGCGCGCGAAAGCGGCAAATTGGAAAAAGAGAGGGTGGTCACAGTATGAGGGGCGTAACGACGTAGGCGGCCCAGAACCAGGATTGGCGCTGCGCCGGGAAGTCAGACCGAATTGTAGTCGGTCGTGAGCAAAAAAACCGCCCCGGTCCCATTTGGGACTGTGGGCGGTTGCATTTCTGAACCGCGTGGATCAGGCTGCGGCTGGTTCGGCTGCCGGGTCAAAGCTTGGCGTCGCCACTACCTTTATGCATTCGCCCGCCTTGGCCAGGGCCTGTGCAAGGGCTTCAGCACCCAAATTGGTGCCTTCGGCGCGAACGACGCGAATATCGGTGATGCCGAAAAACCCGAAGATCGTCTTCAGGTAGCTTTCCTGGTGTTCCATGGCTTGGCCCGCTTCGCTTGTGGAATAAATCCCGCCGCGGCTCACGATGGCTATTACCGTCTTGCCGCCGGCAAGGCCTACCGGACCCGATTCCGTGTACTTGAACGTCCGGCCCGTTTGGGCGAGGCGATCTATCCACGCTTTGAGTTGGCTGGGGATGGAAAAGTTATATAGCGGGGCGCCGACCACAATGACGTCGGCGGCCAGGAATTGGGAAACCAGGGCTTCGGACAACGCGTTTTCCTTGCGCTGCGCGTCGGTCAGCGCGGCATCGGAAGGCGGCAGGCGAAAGCCCATGGCATCGCGCGAGAAGTGGCTGGGCGTTTCTGCGGCCAAATCCAGATATTGCACTTCTGTACCGGGATGCTCGGCCAGCCATTGAGCTACGACATCGGTCGTGAGCTTGCGCGAGACCGAATTAAGACCATTAATGCTTGAATCGACGTGTAGCAGTTTCATGTTTTCTCCTGATTGCGGGTTGCAAGATGCGATGGATAAAGTATGAGGTACTTCAGGAGTGTTGATAAGCTATCGAAAATACGATAGATTGTCCTAATAACAGGACGATGAGGCGGAAGGCCATGCAAGATCTTAACGACATGCGGTATTTTGCCGAGGTGGTGGACCAAGGTGGCTTCACCGCCGCCGGACGGACGCTGGGCTTGCCCAAATCGCGACTGTCGCGCCGCGTCGCACGCCTGGAATCGCAACTGGGCGTACGCCTTTTGCATCGCAGCACGCGCAAGTTGTCGCTTACGACGGCAGGCGAACTGTATTACCGTCATTGCGCTGCAATGCGCGACGAAGCCAATGCGGCCGCTGCCGCTGTCGCTCAGGTCCAGACCGAACCCCGTGGCATTGTTCGGGTCGTCTGTCCGATCACGCTGGCACAAACCGTAGTTGGGCCTATTCTTTCCAGCTACCTGCACAAGTTTCCTCTGGTGCAACTGCAAATCCAGGCAAGCAATCGGGTCGTCGACCTGATCGAAGAGGGCGTGGACGTGGCCTTGCGCGTGCGCGCTT
>CAZONP010000206.1:0-4903 GCA_964581155.1 uncultured Candidimonas sp.
ATATACCCGCCACCGGCACCGCAGAAACTTACAGCTTCTTGATGAACACCAGGCTATTGCGTGACCGGTTGTAGTGCGCCTGGCGCTCCTTCGGCAGGTCGGAAATTCCGCCTTGCACGAAGCCGCGCTTGATGAACCAGTGCGACGTCCGTGTCGTAAGAACAAACAGGCGGCGGGCCCCCATGGCTCTTGCGCGCGATTCCGCGTGCCGCAACAGCATTTCGCCTTCGCCCGAACCTTGCCATTCGGGCTGCACGATCAGGCACGCCATTTCGGCCATGTTCTCGTCAAGGTAGGGCATAACCGCCACGCAACCATAAATGACGCCGTCGTGCTCCAGGACCGTGAAACGTTCCACGTCGCGCTCGATGACAGCGCGGCCACGCGGCACGAGCGTGCCGTCGGCTTCCAGTGGTTCGATCAATTGGACAATGGCGCCCACATCGTCCACGGATGCCGGGCGCAGATCTTCCAGCGTGTCCTCTACAACCATCGTACCCACGCCGTCGTGGGTGAAGATTTCCAGAAGCACGCTGCCGTCCAATGTATAGGGCACCAGATGGGCACGGGCGACACCGCGCCTGACCGCACGCGATGCATGGCCAAGAAAAGAGGCGGTGTCCGGATCCAGTGTGCCCGAAGCCAGCAACTTGTCCGCGTCCTCGCGGGCAAGTTCCGTGTCGACCGAGCCGTCTTCGTCCACCACCGTGCGATCCTGGGTCAGGAAGATGAGCTTCTCGGCACGCAGCGCAACGGCAGTGCTTGTTGCCAGGTCTTCCATGGCAAGATTGAAGGCTTCGCCGGTCGGCGAGAATCCCAAAGGCGATAGCAACACGATCGCGCCCTGATTGATGATGTTCTTAATGGCTTCGATGTCTATTTTGCGCACGAACCCGGTGTGTTCATAGTCCAGCCCGTCGATCACGCCGACCGGGCGCGCGGTAACGAAATTGCCCGATATGACGCGAATTTGCGCGTGCGACATGGGTGTATTGGGCAAGCCCTGGCTGAACGACGCTTCGATATCCAGGCGGATTTCGCCCGCCGCCTCTTTGGCGCACTCCAAGGCTTCGGGGCCGGTTGGCTCCGTGCCGCGTCCGAATTGCGTGTGGTAGCCTTTTAATTTAAGCTGCTCGTTTACCTGCGGGCGCGAACCATGCACCAACACCAGCTTCACGCCCAACGCCGACAACAAAGATAGATCTTGTATCAGCGTATTCAGTGCGCCGTCGCTCACCAGCTCCCCGCCGAACGCCACCACAAATGTTTTGCCCCGGAAGTCATGCACATAGGGCGCCACTTCGCGAAACCAGCGCACAAATTGTGCCGGTGCGAATTCAGGGGCGTCCTGCGCGGAAAATGTCATATCGGTGTCGCTAGGGATCATGGCGTAGTGTAGTTTGCGTAAGCACAATAGTTATGTCTGGCCAAAATTATAATGACGGACTGCTCTCTCTAAAGAAGTTTCATGCAAAAGCCTGTCAATTTGTCGGAAAAACGCCTCTTGCCGGCAATCGTTTACCCGGAAGACCTGCCAGTCAGCGCCCGCCGAGCAGATATCGCCGAGGCAATCGAAGCGCACCAGGTGGTCATCGTATGCGGCGAGACGGGGTCGGGAAAGACCACTCAGCTGCCTAAAATCTGCCTGGAGCTGGGTCGCGGGCAGCAGAAAATGATAGGCCACACTCAGCCGCGCAGGCTAGCCGCAACGTCGGTGGCCAAGCGTATTGCCGAGGAACTCAAGACGGAGCCCGGCGCCTGGGTTGGCTACCAAATACGGTTCAACGACAGGACCGGGCCCAGTACGGCAATCAAGCTCATGACCGACGGCATTTTGTTGGCGGAATCGCAGCGCGACCCGATGCTGCGGCGCTATGACACCATTATTATCGACGAGGCGCACGAACGCAGCCTGAATATCGACTTCCTGCTCGGCTTCTTGAAACAGTTGCTGCCCCGTCGGCGCGATCTCAAGCTCATCATCACGTCGGCTACCATCGACGCCGATCGATTCGCCACGCATTTCGGCCAGAATGGCAAGCCCGCCCCTGTCATTGAAGTGTCCGGACGCCTGTATCCCGTCGAGGTGGTGTATAGGCCAGTCTTGCAGGACAAGGACGCTGGTGGCGCGGAAGGCGACCGCCGCCGCGCATCGGCCGACGAAGAACGCGACCTGATCGACGCCGTGGTGGAAGGCGTGGCGGAATGTGCCCGGCACGGCATGGGCGATATTCTGGTTTTCTTGCCTGGCGAGCGCGAAATTCGCGAAACTGTCGAGGCGTTGCGCAAGACGCATCCGGCAAGTACGGAAGTGCTGCCGCTATATGCGCGGCTTTCGCAGGCGGAGCAGGAGCGCATCTTTCGGCCACAAGGGAATACGCGGCGCGTTATCCTGGCAACTAATGTGGCTGAAACATCGTTGACCGTGCCTGGAATACGCTATGTCGTCGACAGCGGATTGGCGCGTGTGAAGCGGTATTCGTGGCGCAACAAGGTCGAACAACTTCGTATCGAGCCCATTAGTCAGGCGTCGGCCAATCAGCGCGCGGGGCGTTGTGGGCGGATAGGGCCTGGAGTCTGCATACGCTTATACGACGAGGCCGATTTCAAGGCCAGGGCGGCGTTCACCGATCCCGAGGTGCTGCGTTCGTCCCTTGCCTCTGTGATCCTGCGCATGAAGGCCTTGAAGCTCGATGACATCGAAACCTTTCCGTTCGTGGATGCGCCTCCCGGGCGCGCAATCGCCGACGGCTACCACCTTCTTCAGGAATTGGGCGCCCTGGACGTAAGCAATCGATTGACTGACGTCGGCACGGCGCTCGCGCGCCTGCCCGTGGACCCCCGGCTCGCGCGCATGATTCTTGCCGCCAAAGACCAGCAGTGCCTGACGGAAATACTTATCATCGCATCGGCGTTGTCGGTGCAGGATCCGCGCGACAGGCCGATGCAGGAGCGCGAGGCCTCGGACACGGCGCACGCCAAGTTCGGTGATGACAAGTCCGAATTCGTGTCTTATTTGAAGATGTGGCGTTGGTATGGCGAACAGGTCGAACACAAGGGCTCGCAACGCAAACTGGTAGCTTTGCTTCGGCAAAATTTCCTGTCCCCATTGCGCTTGCGCGAATGGCGTGATGTGCATAGCCAGCTGGCGGCCATCGTCGGCGAGCAAGGCTGGCGCATGAACACACTGGACGCCACTTACGAGCAAACCCACTTGGCGCTGCTGGCTGGTCTGCTGGGAAATGTCGGTCTTAAAAGCGAAGATGGCGCCGTCTACCAAGGGGCGCGCGACATTCGGTTCTACATTCACCCGGGCTCGCGCCTGGTCAAGAAGGCGGGGCGCTGGCTCATGGCCGCCGAACTGGTCGAGACCACGCGCCTGTATGCGCGCTGCGTCGCGCGCATAGATCCCGTGTGGCTGGAAAAGGTCGGCGCCCACCTTCTTCAACGGTCATGGTCGGATCCACGCTGGGAGAAGAAGGCCGGGCAAGTTGTCGCCAATGAACGAGCCACGCTTTATGGCTTGCCCGTCTACACCGGGCGCCGCGTTCATTTCGGCAGAATCAATCCCGTTGAAGCGCGTGATCTGTTCATTCGCCAGGCGTTGGTGACCGGGGAAATCGACAGTCCACTACCTTTTCTAAAGCAGAATCGGCAGTTGATTGCCAGCATAGAGAAGCTCGAACACCAGACCCGGCGGCCGGACATCCTGGTCGACGACGCACTGATTTTTGCTTTCTACGACCAGAAGATTCCGGCTGATGTTTTTCAGACCGTCACCCTGGAGAAGTGGTTCAAGGGTCTGGATAAGGCGCAGGCTCAAGGCCTGGTGCTGACCCGGGACGCCTTGATGCGCCACGATGCGGCCGGCATCACGACCGATGTCTTTCCCAAAAAAGTGGAATGGCAGGGCGTCCAGATGGCGCTCGACTATCACTTTGAACCGGGTTCCGTGCGTGACGGGGTCACTCTTACCGTGCCGCTGTTCGTGCTCAACCAGCTCGACCCCATGCGCTGCGAGTGGCTCGTGCCAGGCATGCTCAAGGAGAAGGTCCATTTGCTGCTGAAGTCCTTGCCGCAGAAAATCCGCCGCCATTGCGTTCCACTGCCTGATTATGCGGCGGCGTTCGTCGACAGGTGGTTCGAGCGTGCGTCGGATCCCTCCATGGGCTTGCCCGAAGCCATCGGCGCGGACATGTGGGAGCAAGTCCATGTGCGCCCTCTGCGCAGTGATTTCAAAATCGAAACCTTGCCCGCTCATCTGTTCATGAACTTCAAGATAGTGGACGAACACGGGCGCATGCTTTCCGGCGGGCGTAATCTGGATCAGTTGAGGGCCGAACATGGCAAGCAGGCGCAGGCCTCCTTCCAAAAGTTCGCGTCTACCGACGATCAGGTGGCCCAGGCCTTGGCTCACGAAAAGTTGACTGACTGGACATTCGGGCCGTTGCCGGAAATTCTGGAAATCCGGCGTAAGGGACGATCTTTCGTTGGCTATCCCGCACTTGTTGATAGGCAAACGTATTGCGACCTGGATGTCTTTGACGATCCGACGGAGGCCCGCGTGCAGCATCACGCCGGGCTGTTGCGGCTTTTGCGCCTTGCGCTGCGTGAGCAGGTCAAGTTCCTGGAAAAGAACCTGAATGACCTGACGCGCATCAGCATGTTGTACATGAGCCTGGGTAGTCAGGAAGAGTTGCGGGATCAGATCATTGACTGTGCGCTGGACCAGGCTTGTCTTGCCGAGCCGTGGCCCGACAGCAAAGAAAGCTTCGATGCGCGGCGGACCGAAGGCAAGGCCCGTCTAGGCTTGGTCGCTCAGGAAATTACGCGCCTGGCGGGCCAGATCTTGAATGAATGGTCCGCTCTGCAAAAGAAGCTCCCACAGGCGAAGGCGCATGCG
>CAZONP010000207.1:0-4832 GCA_964581155.1 uncultured Candidimonas sp.
GTGTAGGACGAGATGGGATACGGAAGCTTGGGATAGGACACGAGGGCACCTGTAGAGCGAATGTCCCTCCATTGTATCGCCCGCAGATGCGCATCCAGGACCAGCACGTCGCCATATGGAATTTCCATGCGGTTCTTAGCCGCATGCCGCGCAATATCCACTAGCGACGGGTATTCCCGGCAAGCGAACAACATGCGTATTGCCCCGGCGTGGCACACGACTATGGCGTCCTGCTCCAGCGCCATCATGTCATTATAGAAACCTTGTATTCGACGCGCCATTTCAAACACACTTTCACCCTCCCCGGGTCGGTAGTGCACGACATCGGCGGCCCAGGCGTCGATCTCGTCCCGTGGTATGTCGTCCCAGGCGCGCAGCTCCCATGCGCCAAAATGCATTTCGGCCAATCGCGCGTCTGGTTGCGGCACCGGGCTGCCCAGCGCGTCGGCCAGGTGATCGGCAAGCCGGGCACAACGCTGCAGCGGGCTGGAATACACAGGCAAGCCGGCGGGCAGCCTGACTTGCGGCCCATGGGCCGCTGGCGATGCGTTCGCAGGCGCCAATGCCACGGTCCGCGTCAACGCGCGCAGTGCGCGCCCCTGCTCCTGCGGCGCCACGGCGACGTCGCTGCTGCCATAACAGGTGTCAACGCCGACGACGGTTCGAGGATGGCGCACCAGATAAAGACGCAAGGCATTACCCCGCTAGGAAAAGGCGCCGCGGCCCATGCACGCGAGCACGCCCAAATAGAAGGCCGCCTCGGCAAGCTGCTGGACGGCCCCCAGGCAATCGCCCGTAAAGCCGCCGATACGCCGCACGAAGAATCGGCCCAGCCACCAGGCGGCCAGCGCCGCCGACACCATGCCCGCAAGCAGCGCATGGCCCGGCAACCATTGCGCCAGCGCCACCACAACGATGATGATGGCGCCAGTCGCCGACGCAATCAGGAATTCGCGATTCGACATGTGATGCGCCAATGGCTTGGCCTTGCCGTCGTCCTTGACATAATCGAGCCGCCAGATCAAGGCTGCGGAAAGCAGTCGCGATAGCGGGTGGCCGACGACCAATGCGGGGACGACGGCGCCCACCGGCAACGACGCCAGCGTCGCGCATTTCAACAACAACATCAAGCCGATGCCTATCGCGCCATAGGCCCCCACGCGTGAATCCTTCATGATATCGATGACACGCTGCGGCGTGTAGCCGCCCCCGAATCCATCGCAAACGTCGGCAAAGCCGTCTTCGTGAAAAGCTCCAGTCAGGTATATGCCCGCAATGACGGACAGCACGACAGCGACAGCCTGCGGCAACACGAACGCCGTCGCCGCGTAGACGGCCGCCGTTACCGCAGCCACGACCAAGCCGACCAAAGGATAATAGCGGGAAGATTGCTGCAGCCAGGCCGCTTCGTAGCCCACCCAGCGCGGAATGGGCACGCGCGTAAAAAACTGCAGGGCAATGAAGAAAAGCCGCAGTTCCCGCATGCAAGCCGCCTGTGGACTCAAGGGGGATGCGGGGCCGTTGGGCAATCCGCTCATGATGGCGACTGACCGGCAATCACCGGCACGCCGGCCGCCGGAGCGCCAACCACAGACGCGCCGGCCTTTTCATCGACGCCCGCCGACGCAAAGCTGGCCATCTCGTTCAGAAAGTTGACGGCGGCCTGGAGCAAGGGCATGGCCAGCGCGCATCCCGTTCCCTCTCCCAACCGCAGTCCCAGATCCAGCAACGGTCGGGCACCGAGGTCGCGCAGCATCTGCCGATGGCCGCTTTCGTTCGAGCAATGGCAGAAGACGCAATAATCGAGGATGGCGGGCCGCAGCCGCGCCGCCACCAGCAAGGCGCTGGATACGATGAAGCCATCGATCAGCAACACCATGCGTTGATGAGCCGCCTGCAGCATGGCGCCCGCCATCATCGCGATCTCGTATCCGCCGAATGCGGCAAGCACTTCCAGGGGCGACGTGGCGGCGGCATGTAGGCGCACCGCCGTTTCAATGATGCGCGCTTTGCGCCGTATGCCGTCCGCGTCCAGGCCCGTCCCAGCGCCGACGCAGTCGTTGATAGGCGTTGCGGCAAGCTTGTGCATGATGGCGGCGGCCGACGTCGTGTTGCCGATACCCATTTCGCCGAAACCCAGGACATTTCCATCCAGGTTGCGGACGAGCGCCATGCCGTGTTCCATGGCGGTGGCACACTCGTCGGCACTCATGGCGGGTTCCCGGGCAAAGTTGCGTGTGCCCGATGCGACCTTGCGGCACAGCAGCCCCTCGCGCGTACCGAAATCATGGTTCACGCCGGCGTCCACAATATGGAGCGCAATTCCGTTCTGACGCGCAAATACGTTGATGGCGGCGCCCTGCGCAAGAAAATTCTCCACCATTTGCCACGTAACGCTTTGCGGATAGGCGGACACGCCTTCGGCCACGACGCCGTGGTCGCCCGCGAAAACCAGGATGGCCGGTGCGGAAACGCGTGGTTGCGGCGTTCGCTGAATAAGGCCAATTTGCAACGCCAGCGTTTCGAGCGCGCCCAGACTGCCCAGCGGTTTTGTCTTGCTGTCGATAGAAGTGCGCAACAGGGCCGCCAAGGCGGCATCCTGCGTGAATGGCACGAGAGGAATAGTCATAAAAGCACTTGAGCGCCCAGGGTTACAAGGCCGCATTATATGAGGCCGTGATATATTCACCGGCGATAAAGGTGCCTTCGGAAAAGAAAAACGCGGCCATGCCGCCCACGCTCTGCGAAAGTTAAACGGGAAACAGATGCGCGCCTGCCTCAGGCAGAAATCACGCGCCCAAACTGTGCTGCCCCCGCAACGGTAAGCATGCCACGCATGCCAGCCCGACACCGGCCTTATTCATTCCCAGTCCATTCATCAAGAATGTTTTATTGCTCACAACGTGCGGGGACGCGCGTTTTCCAGGGTTTATCATGCCTTTCATACCTACTCGGCAAGCACTAGCCGTGCTCGCCTGCGTTCTCCCGGCTGCCGCCGCTGCGCAAACCACCAACTCCGTTTCCACACTCGACAATGTCGTCGTGACCGCCAGCCGTACGCCGCAACTTGAAAAAGACGTGCTGGGCGACGTGACCGTCATCGGCAAAGAAGATTTGCAGAAGGCGGGTCAAAACAGCGTCGCCGACATCCTCGCCAGACAGCCAGGTGTCCAGATCAATAACAGCGGCGGTCCGCAAACCGTCACTGGTGTCTTCCTGCGGGGCGCACCGGCTCAACATACTCAGGTGCTGGTCGACGGCATCCGGATCAATAGCATCACTTCCGGATCGACGAACTGGCAAGCCATCGATCCCGCGTTAATCGAGCGCATAGAGATCGTGCGCGGCGCGGCCAGCAGCCTGTATGGCTCCGGCGCCATCGGCGGCGTCATCAACATCATCACCAAGAAAGGCGGAGAAGACCGCCCCTTAGCCGCTTGGGGAAATATCGGCCTGGGCACGCATGGCACATTTAAGTCGAGCGCCGGCATTTCAGGGGCACAAAACAATTGGGACTACGCGTTATCTACCAGTATGGCCGATAGCAGTGGGTTCAGTGCTACGAATGCATTGAATACGTATGGCGAATACAATCGCGACAAAGACGGCTACGAACAGCATGCCTTGTCGGCGTCGCTAGGCTACCGCTGGATGCCGGGCCACCATATTGGCATCACGGCCTACAACGGCTACATCAATGGAGACTTCGACAACGGGGCCTTCAATCCGCAAATGCCTTATTCGATCACGCGGCAGCAAGCGTATTCGGTCACCAGCACCGACGACATCACGGCCAACTGGCAAAGCGTGTTGCGATTCGGCTATTCGAAAGAACGCAGCGACAGCCGGGACGTATCGTGGGACACCGGCTTATTCGGCTCCAGCATCTTCGGCAGCCAGCAACGCTCATACTCGTGGCAGAACAACGTCAAGCTATCGGAAAGCCATAACGTGTCGCTGATCCTGGAGCGCCTGGAAGAGCGTCCAGACAGCGCATCGACCTATCTGGCGAATCGCCGCGACACGAACTCTGCCGGCCTGGTCTACCGCGGCGACTTCGACCGCCACCACATACAGGCCAGCGTGCGCAACGACAACGTGACCGGTTACGGCGATGAAACGACGGGCGGCGTGTCGTATGGACTGGACCTGGACGACAAGTGGCGGGTTGGCGTTGGGGCCAGTACTGGATTCCAGGCCCCGAGCTTTTCATCCCTGTACCAGCCCAGTGCGCCAGGCATGTGGGGCGGCCCCGCCTACCGGAACAATCCCAACCTCAAATCTGAGACTTCGCGCAACATCGAGGCCAGCGTGAAATACACCGCCGACAACACGCGTTTGGGCCTTACCGTCTATCAGAACCAGATCAAGGACATGATTCTCAATTATGTCCAGGACAGTCCGACATCCCCGTATACCGCCAGGAATATCAACCGGGCGACCATACGCGGCCTGACATTCACGGCCGAGCAGGATTTCGGACGCACGACGCTGCGCGCCGGGGCCGACATTATGAATCCGGTGGATGAAGAGACCGGCAACCAGTTGCAACAGCGTGCAAAGCGCGTGTTTCGCCTAGGCGCTGACCACCGTATTCAGGACCTGACGGTGGGCGCCGAGTATCAGTTCACCAGCCAGCGGTACAACGATGTAGGCAACAAGGTGTCCATGGGCGGTTATGGCCTCGTCAACCTCACTGCCGCTTACGATTTCACCAAGAACGTCGGTGTTCAGGTGCGTTGGGACAACGTGCTCGACAAGAGCTACGCGCATGTCTACGGCTACAACACGCCGGGCTCCACGGTGTTCGTCAACCTGTCGGTACGGATGTA
>CAZONP010000208.1:0-4778 GCA_964581155.1 uncultured Candidimonas sp.
GGCAAGCACACCTTCGAAGGCTTCCTGTAGCTTCTGGAAGGCGTCTTGAATGGCCCAGTGTGCCAGGGGGGCGTCAGCTGCCTGGCGACCGTCGTCTTCGAAACGCTTGAGCGTCGCCGATATCAAATACATTTGCGACAACACATCGCCCAGGCGTGCCGACAGGCGTTCGCGCATTTTCAGGGAGCCGCCAAGCACCATCATGGAGGTATCTGCGAACACAGCAAAGGCGCTGGAGTAACGGCTGAGCTGGCGGTAGTAGCCCGCCATTTCCGGCGCCACGCTGGTGTCGATCTTGACGAAGGCAGCACCCGTAAGTGTGTTGTCCAGCGTGCGGAACACGTTGCCTATGGTGAATCGCACGTGTCCCCAGAAGGCCTTGTCGAAGTCGTCCAGGCCTTGTTTTTCGTCGGGGTGGTGCGCCGCGTGCATTTCCGCCAGCACATAGGGATGGCAGCGGATGGCCCCCTGGCCGAAGATGATCAGGCTGCGCGTAAGAATGTTGGCGCCTTCCACCGTGATGCCCACGGGGATCTGCTGATAGGCGCGGCCAAGGAAGTTGGCTGGGCCAAGGCAAATCCCCTTGCCGCCGATCACGTCCATGCCGTCGTTGACGACGCTGCGGCCGCGTTCGGTAAGGTGGTACTTGACGATGGCTGATACCACCGAGGGCTTCTCGCCCAGGTCGACGGCCGTGGCGGTCATGGTACGGGCAGCGTCAATCAGGTAGGTGTTGCCGCCAATTCGCGCCAAGGCTTCCTCGATGCCCTCGAATTTGCCTATGGGCGTACGGAACTGATTACGCACCAGGCAATAGGCGCCCACGGCCCGCGCGGTCAATTTCGACATGCCGGTGAACGACGAAGGCAGCGAAATGGACCGGCCGGCGGCCAGGCATTCCATCAGCATGCGCCAGCCTTGCCCCGCCATCTCGGCCCCGCCAATAATGAAGTCCAGCGGCATGAAGACGTCGGTGCCGCGCGTGGGGCCGTTCATGAACATGGCGTCCAGCGGATAGTGGCGGCGGCCGGTATCCACGCCGGGATGGCTGGCTGGGACCAGGGCGCACGTTATGCCAATGTCTTTTTTATTGCCCAGCAATCCGTCGGGATCGTACAGACGGAACGCAAGCCCCAGCAGCGTGCACACGGGCGCCAGGGTGATGTAGCGTTTGTCCCACGTGACACGCATGCCCAAGACTTCTTTCCCCTGCCACAGCCCCTTGCAGACGATGCCGCTGTCGGGGATGGCGGCGGCGTCGGAGCCGGCCCAGGGGCTGGTCAATGCGAACGCCGGAATGTCCTCGCCAATGGCCAGGCGCGGCAGATAATGGTTTTTCTGTTCCTCGGTGCCGTAGTGCAGGAGCAATTCGGCGGGTCCCAGGGAATTAGGCACCATGACAGAGACCGACAGCGCGGAATTGCGCGTCGACAGCTTCTGCACGATTTGCGAGTGTGCAAGTGCGGAGAAGCCCCGGCCGCCATACTGCTTCGGAATAATGAGGCTAAGAAAGCGGTTTTCCTTAATGTATTGCCACACTGGCTGCGGCATGTCGTGCAGGTCACGCGTGATCTGCCAGTCGTCGCACATGGCGCAGGCCGTTTCCACTTCATTGTCCAGGAAGTCGCGCTCTTCCTGAGTCAGAGCGGGCTTGGGAATGGCATGCAGCTTGGACCACTGCGGTTTGCCGCGAAAGAGCTCGCTTTCCCACCAAACAGTGCCTGCTTCCAGGGCTTCACGCTCGGTATCCGACATGCGGGGCAGTATCTTGCGATACAAGGCGAACATTCGCCGCGATAACAAGGCGTAGCGCAGTGATCGCACGCTAAGCACGATGACGGCTGCGGCGATGATGGCTGCCAGAATGATTAGAAAAGTATTCATGAATGAGTCCTGTGGTCAGGCGGGTTTCCTGCGCCGAGTTCGTGTTTGCCATGAGGCAAGGTGGCGGTGGCCCCGGGCAGGGGCGCGCGTAGTCCACCTAAAAGAAAGCTCATCAGGCGCGCAAGCAGCTTGTCGGGATCGGTTCCTTGTCCGTTGGGTGGTTCTGGCCACTGCATGGCCAGCCTAAGGACTTCAGTGCCCGAGATGGCATACGACGTGGCGCCCAGCATGAAGTGAAAGCGCCAGACAATCTCTTCCTCCGGCACGCCGGGCAGGGATTTAAGCAAGGCCAGCTTGAAGCGTTCGATGACACCGGTGTGCTCGTCGACGAACATGGTGCGAATGAATCCGCCGGCGTCGGACATGCTGCGTTCCAGCAGGGGCACGAACGCCTTCTGGTCCGGGCTGGCGCTGGTGGCGTGCCGAACCAGCGGACCGAAGAAGGCCTCGACGATTTGGGATGGCTTTACGGGCTGGCCGCCGGCTTGGGCTTCGAACCGGTCGAGAAGTTTCAGGCGTTCCTGGTTCAACGCCATGAGGCGGCGGTGAAAGACCGCGTGGATCAGGCCGTCTTTGGACCCGAAGTGATAATTCACTGCGGAAAGGTTGACCTTGGCGGCAGCGGTGATCTGGCGCATGGAGGTGTTGTCATGGCCCTGATCCGCGAACAATTGCTCGGCGGCGTCCAGGATCAAGATGCGGGTAACGGAGGATCGTGAAGGAGTCATATGGTTTAGTTCAAACGTTTGTTTGAATGTAAAGGTTGAAAGAGGGAAAGAAAAGCTAGCGTTTATACGTAGAGGGGCCCGGATAGACGTCTTATTTACTTTTTTTGTGCTATTGATCTGAATTAAGGATGTTTCCAGTTGATAATGTTAGAGATTAGTGGATACAATAACCTTTCAGTCTGACAGTTCTCCCAGACGCAAGGTCATGCTCCAAGAATATGGGCCAGAAACCCGTAGCTCCGCCTTGCCACCTAGCGAGATATCGCTTGAATCCCTACATCGCCAAGCGTAGTTTCCCGCGACTCAGTCGCGCCGGAACGTGTGATTCATTCAAGCATTGCGGTCCTCCGCATGCTTGCCCCTGCTCCCTCATTCGCGCCGTACCCAATCCGGTTTCCAAGGCTTATCCAGCCGGGAGCCGGCGCTTGGCGTTGGAGTGACGCGTCGCGCACCCGCGCGTTGTGCGCGGTGTGCATTCGATCAGTAAGCGGCGCAAGCAAGCAATGTGGCAGTGTCTTGCCCGCTACCAATAATCCTTTTAATCAAAGAGGTGCTTTAGTGCATATACGTAAAATTTTGAACGTTGTCGTAATGGCTGGGGCGGCGCAGGTGTCCACCGGGGCCTGGGCCCAAGTCGGCAACTTGGAAAATGCAGTAGAAAAGACGGTACTCAGCAATCCCGAGGTTCGGGCCAGATTTCAAGACTTCCAGTCGGCCATGGAAGGGCAGAATGTGACCCGGGGCGGTCTGCTGCCCCAGATTACCGCCCAAGGCTGGACGGGCCGTGAGTGGCGCGGCAGCACATCGGAACAGGATTCCGCGCGCTGGGGGCGCCACGGCTACAGTCTGCAATTGCGTCAACTTCTATTTGACGGATTCTCCACCATCAACACCGTTAAACAACTGGGCTTTGAAAAGCTGTCGGGGTACTACGAGCTGTTGACCACGGTCGACAACCTGGCCACGGAAGCCACTTCGGCTTATCTGGATGTGCAGCGTTATCGCGAGATGGAACGCTTGGCGCAGGAAAATTTCAGTGTGCATGAAGTCACGCTCAGGCACCTGCGCGAGCGCCAGCAATCCGGCGTCGGCCGGGGAGTCGACTTGGAACAAGCCAATGGCCGCCTGGCGCTGGCGCAGTCGAATCTGATGACCGAAACCAACAACTTGAACGACGTAAGCCAACGCTTTCGTCGTGTTGTGGGCGAGTATCCGCCGGCGACCTTACTGGATGCGCCTGATGTATCCGGGTCCCTGCCTACAAATCCGAAAGATTTCACAAGCTCCTTACGCGGCAACCCAGCCATTCTGTCCAAGCAGGCGCTGGTGCAGGCCGCGCAGGCCGGCGTTTCATCAGCCAAAGGCCATCATGCGCCCAAGCTGGAACTGCAGGCGGCCACAGGTAAAGACCGTGCGCAGCCGGGCACACCATACCGGGATGCCCAAAGCTCCAATGTGCAGCTAAACCTGTCGTACAACCTGTTCCGGGGCGGCTCCGACCAGGCGCGTGTACGTCAGACGACGGCCCAGGCCTATGCTGCGCGCGATGTGCGCGACTATACCTGCCGCAATGTTCAACAAGACTTGTCTGTTGCGTGGAACAACATCATCAAGCTGCGCGAACAGCTGCCGTTCCTGCGCGAACATGAAACGGCTACGTCCAAGGTGCGTACCGCCTATATGCAGCAATTCGATATCGGCGAGCGGTCCCTGCTTGATCTGCTGGATACCGAAAACGAATTGTTCGACTCCCGCCGCGCGCTGACGAATGCGGAATTTGACTTGAAAAAGGCGGAATACCGCTGGTTGGCGCTGTCGCATCAGGTCTTGCCTGCGGTCGCCGTCTCGCAGCCCTACAACGCCGCGCCCAAAGAAGCCGCCGCGCTGGACTTCCCTGAAGAAAGCCTGGTTGCCTGCCTTACCCCGGCGCCGGACACCAGCAATCTCAAGCCGATCAACATGGAATACCGCGACGGCATGTTGCCACCGGTGATCAAGACGCTGGCAAATTGATTCAGGGTCGTCTTTGAAGGAGAGCCATTTGGACGAGCATAAGCCGGAAAAGTCCGATCTTACGGTGCTGGACATCAGTTTCATCCGCGTCCTGGAAGACTTGATCGACGCATTGTTGGCGAATGGCACCTTGCGGCTTACCGATTTGCCGCC
>CAZONP010000209.1:0-4756 GCA_964581155.1 uncultured Candidimonas sp.
CTGATAATATCGCCTGAATCAATAACAAGTATCCGAGCGTCCGCCATGCCTTCCTCCTGGAACCCTGCTCCCCGCCATACTGTCTACTCAGCAGCGTTTCCCCTGCTAGTTCTGCTTATGTGCCTTCTGGGTATGAATATCGAGGCCCAGGCAGCCACACGCAATGAAATTCAGCAAGGGCAAAACGGGCGCAGTGCAAAAAAGACCGTAGTCAAAAAGGACGCCACTCCCAAGCCTCGCATCATGCATCGCCAGAATCTGCAACCTGTATCGTACGGCAGCCCAGCGGCCGTCTCGGGCATTGGCGCCGGACTGGGTGGGAATTCAACCGACGACATCGTGATCAAGCGCGCTCCAGACGCGGTCTCCCTGACCAACCAGGCTATGCTGCATTCCGAAGTCGCCTTTGTACAGGACTTGAATACGTCCGATATTCTGTACGATAAGAACAGCGACGAAGTGCGCCCCATCGCCTCGATTTCAAAACTGATGACCGCTTTGGTTATTGCCGAATCCGGTCAGTCCATGAGCCAAATGCTACGCATCAGCGACGCGGATGTGGACCGGCTACGCCATTCGCGTTCGCGATTGGCCGTGGGAACAGAACTTAGCCGTGCCGATATGCTGCATTTGGCGCTGATGTCCTCCGAAAACAGGGCGGCTCATGCCCTAGGCCGCTATTACCCCGGCGGCATGCCGGCTTTCGTCCGTGCCATGAACGACAAGGCCCGCGCCCTGGGCATGCGCACGACCCACTTTGTGGAGCCCACCGGCCTTGCCAGCGAAAACGTCGCATCGCCGCGCGACTTGGTCAAACTGCTGCGCGCCACGAGCAAGCATCCGCTTATCCATCGCTACACCACTGATGAAACCTACGAGGTGCAAGTCGCCCGCGGCCGGCAACTGGTATACAACAACACCAATCGCCTGGTGAAGAATTCCGACTGGGATATCAAAGTCTCTAAAACAGGCTTCATCAACGAAGCCGGCGAATGCCTGGTCATGCTCACACGCATCGACAACCGCGACGTTGCCATCGTGCTGCTCAATTCCTCGGGCCGATACTCCCGCATAGGCGACGCCGTGCGCATACGAACCCTGGTTGAAAATACCAAAAACATAGCCATGCTGTAGTTGCCATGTGCATTGCGTATCTGGCATTCGGCGCGCATCCCGACTGGCCGTTATTTATTGCCGCCAACCGGGACGAATACCATCACCGGCCCAGTCTTGCCGCCGCCCCCTGGCGTGATCGTCCTGACATAATTGGCGGCCTGGATTGCGAAGCGGGAGGCACATGGCTGGGACTGACGCGGCAAGGGCGCTTTGCCTTGCTGACCAATTACCGCGACCCGTCCGCACTTTTGCCCCAGGCGCCATCGCGCGGCAAGCTGGTCGCCGATTACTTGACGGCCGATGTTCCGCCGGACGACTATGCCGCAAGCATTCAACGCACAGCGCAGACTTATAACGGTTTCAACCTGCTTCTTGGCGATCTGACCGGCGCACGCTACGTCTCGAACCGGGCACAACAAGACAGCCCCCAACGCCTGGCGCCGGGGCGGTATATTCTTTCCAATCATTTGCTCAATACCGGTTGGCCAAAGGCGGTGCGCCTGCGCGTAGCCCTGGACCAATTTCCCATGGCGCAACTGGAGCAGTCGCTTACGCCCGTCTTCGAGATACTGAAAGACAATACGCAAGCGATCGACGGGCTGTTACCCGCCACCGGCCTGACCCTGGAAAGGGAACGCTTGCTAAGCAGTCCTTTTATCATCAGCCCGGAATACGGAACGCGATGCTCGACCGTGATTGCGGTACATGCCAGCGGGCACGCCATATTCAGCGAGATCAGCTACGACTCGTCCGGCACAGCGGTGCAAAGGCACGACTGGCCTTTTTCAGTCAGTGCAAGGTAGGCCCTGCGTCGTCATGGCTGTGGGGGAGCGCTTGTTCCTGTGCTTTGACTTGCACTTCAAGTTCGCTTAGAGCGGCATCCCAATTGCGCAATGGAACGCAGGTTTGCAGGCGCACCATGGCTTGCTGGATCAGGGCCGGATGCAGTTCATGCCCTACTTCACTGGCAACGTCGACCGTCACGTCGCTTTCCAGACGGGCCAGATGAGCCATAGTATCGTCGAACAGGATGGCCGAAACCTGTGCGTCTTGCGCACCATGAAAAAAATGCAGCATGGTTGCCGGCGACACCTTGTCCGGCTGGCTTATATACAAACCCGAGAAGGCAAGGACACGGCCGGCAAGATCGGGGTGCATCTGGCTGGCTTCCAACGCCAGGGACGCACCCAATGAAAAACCGGCCAAGGCGGTCTGCGCCCCCGACAGTCCGTGTTCAGCCTGTAATTCCCGTACTTCCTGAACCAGCGCGGGTACGGCCTGTATGACGCTTGCCGCATCGTTATGGCTGTTCACATGGGGCAGTACCACAACGGCTAAAGGAAAGACTTGCTTGATGGCATCGGCCAGGGGAAAGAGCTGCTCGGGCGTAGCCGATTCCCCATGCAGAAGCACAAAAAGCAGTTGTGGATCGCCCCGCCGGGGCATGAACACAAGGGAACCAAAGGACGTAGGCATAGCAATAAATGGCAGTGTTGCCGGGCTGGATGTCGATGGGAAAATTGTACGCTTAAAACGGCATACGCAAGTTCAGAGAAGCCGTTTGGTTGGTGAAGCTCTTGCGCCCTTCCACGTTGTAGCGTAGCGCCAGTTCCATGCCATTGGCGTATGTGCTCGTTACGCCCACGCCGCCGCGAACCAGCCACGGAGCGGGATCGCTGCCACGGGTGACAAACGCCGCGCCGCCCCCAACGAACGTAGAGGTGATCGACGAACGTGACGCCAGGGCATCGTAGCCGACGCCCACGTTGGCCGACAAAGCCATTGCATCGCTGATGGCATAGTCGATCTTGCCGTCCAGGCCTACGACGAATGCATCGGTGCTCTTGCTATCCACCTGCAGGTTAAGGGCGTCGGCGCCGCGCTCGGTGTAGGCCTGGTCGCGCACGTAAAGATAGTCGGCACGCACAGACGGCGTGAACACCGTCTTGGGCGCCACGTCGAATTGACGCCCTATGCCCAGTCCCAGATGCGTGTTCCAGCTATCGTAGTCGGCGCTGGCGTTGCGGTTCAGGTCGCCGAAGCGGATACGCCGGCTGGTGCTGCTTTGGTTCATCCCCACGTCGGCCTGGAAATTCACGTCGGTGCGCGCGTCCAGGCTATGGCTGCCGTAGAAGATGACTTGATAGGTGTCCACCTTGGCCGACGTGTGGGCGTTGCCGTTCACCTTGGTGTTGGCATACGAAAAGGCCGCGCCCAAGCGCGTGTCGCGACCCACTTCCTTGTCGGCGCCCAACACAAAGCCGTAGGTATCGGAACGGTAGCCCGCAACGCCGTCGCGATCGCCCTGGTCGGCCCACGAGCCGAAGGGTTTGATCCAGCCGTGGCCCGTGGACGGCGCATCGCCCGATGACAAGCCCCGCGCCCCTTCCATACGCGCCTGCACTACGCGGTTGGTCCCTTGCATGGCGCCTAGCGATATTTGCGCCATCTCGCCGGTCATGACGGGAATCATTTGACTGACGGCCTGCGCCACTTCCCGATCCGTGGACAGTGCGCCCAAATTGTTCAGGACGACTTGCATATCGCCCGTGGCGTTACCATCGACCAGGAGCTGGTCGATGACGTGAGCGGCGCCCAGCGCGGAAGTGCCGATACCGGTACTTTCGATCATCGCCGCCGCGCCACCGCCGGGCTGCGGCCCAGGGCCGGGGGGGCCGTTGACCAGCTCGGCCTTCAAATGGATGCTGTTCCCCTCTTTAATGGCCGTGAACTTCCATAGCGCGCTGGTGTCCTCCACCGACAAATCCACGGTGCCTATGTTCAGCGTGCCCGCTTGCAATACATTGGATAGCTGACCGCTTTTGATGGTGTCGGCAGTCGTGACCTGCACGGCCATCTTGTTGCTGGCCGACAAGTCGGCATTGCCCTTGACACGCAGTTTTCCGTACTGGGTCGCTCCAGCGGTGCCCTTTACGCCGGTCTGGAAGATGCCGCCAGCGCCTTGTACGTAGTTGCCGTCAATGACAACGTCCGCGCCTGCCGGAACGTAAAGCGTTCCATCATTTTGCAGGCCATTCAGGGCGGTGATGTTGTGGCCCATTTCAAGTTTGGCTTCGGAACCAATATTGAACCGACCGACGGAGAACGTATTGCTTGTGGTGAAGCGATCCAGAACATTTACCACCGATCCGGCGCCGCCGGTTACCTCACCGGATACTACGCTGCTCTTTCCTTTCAGATTCAGCGTGCTCACCAATGCATCCGCAGTGGCAAGCTTCACGGCGCCGGTTATATTTCCGGCATTGTTGATGGTGGTGGAAAGAGAAGACGCGGATAAATCGATTGCGGTGCCACCTGTGCCTTCAATAACACCTGTGGCCCGATTATCAATGCTGCCGATGCTTCCGCCGACGACATAAATACCCGTGGCGCCCGAGATCGTGCCCGTGTTCTGAATGGATGAAATTTTGGCTTGGCTTCCAGTAACGTGGACGGCGGCTTTCATTTCACTACTAATGGTTCCCGCATTATCTATGGTTCCAACGGACGATTCGTGATTACCGGTCGGGTCTCCTATGTAGATACCTCTTCCATCAGATTCGCTGCCGTGGATCGTGGCGCCCTTGAGGTTCGTGATAGACCCGATGGTAGCGGTTCCAGCGGAACCGGACGTAACTCT
>CAZONP010000210.1:0-4718 GCA_964581155.1 uncultured Candidimonas sp.
GCCCATGTCGCCTTCGATTTCCGCCTTGGGGACCAGTGCGGCCACCGAGTCGATGACGATAAGGTCGACAGAGCCAGAGCGCACCAGAGCATCGGTGATTTCCAGTGCCTGTTCGCCGGTATCGGGCTGCGAAATGAGCAGGTCGTTCAGGTTGACGCCCAGCTTGGATGCGTATTGCACGTCGAGCGCGTGTTCCGCATCGATGAACGCGCAGGTGCCGCCAATCTTTTGCATTTCGGCAATGACTTGCAAAGTTAGCGTCGTCTTGCCCGAAGATTCAGGTCCATAGACTTCGATTACGCGCCCGCGCGGCAAGCCGCCGACGCCCAAGGCAATGTCCAGACCCAGCGAACCCGTGGAGCACACAAGGATGTCGTGCTCGATCTTGTCGTCGCCATAGCGCATTACCGAGCCTTTGCCGAATTGTTTTTCGATTTGGGATAAGGCGGCAGCCAACGCTTTGGCGCGTTCAGCGCCGGCTTTGCTGTTTTTGTCGTCCATGTGGAGATCCTTGACTGAAAACGAATTTGAATGGGAGCGCGTGAAGCGACACCGGAAAACGGATTATTGCATCAAATTGTACTGTATAAATACACAGATATCCAATGCCTTCACATCGTTATCCCTTACTGGTCATCACCTGGTGCGCATGTCAGAATAAGTATCACCCTTACTCCGTCAGGTCTGAAACAGGTCACATGCGTATCTTAATTGCCGAAGACGACAGTATTCTTGCTGATGGACTTTCCCGCTCTTTGCGTTATGACGGCTATGCGGTCGACGTCGTCGCCGACGGCTCCAGCGCCGACTCCGCGCTGCAATTGCAAAGTTTCGACCTTTTGATTTTGGATCTGGACCTGCCGCTGCTCCACGGGTTGGGGGTTCTGCGACAGCTGCGTCAGCGCAATACGCCAATACCAGTCCTTATTTTAACGGCAGCCGATACGGTCGAACAAAGGGTGAAGGGTCTTGATCTCGGCGCTGACGACTACATGGCCAAGCCGTTCGCGCTAAGCGAACTTGAAGCCCGGGTGCGGGCCCTCACACGGCGCAGCTCGGGCAGCAGTACCGCCCTGCTCCGCTACAAGCGGCTCAGCTTCGACTTGAACGGCAGGGTCGCCCGTATCGACGATCAGCCGCTGGAACTTTCCGCGCGCGAAACCAGCCTGCTCGAGATTTTTCTGTCGCGTTGCGGCCGCATGATAAGCAAGAACCAGTTTGTCGACCTGCTGTGCGAATGGGGCGAAGAAGTCACGCCCAATGCCATTGAAGTCTATATACACCGGCTGCGAAAAAAGCTGGAACCCAGTGGCGCCCGTATCGTTACGGTGCGTGGCCTGGGATATTGCCTTGAAGCCGAAACACGCAGCAATTCCATTGCCGCCTGAAAATCACCCAGGTCGCGGGCGCTGAATGCTGGTCAACCCCGATCCCCCGAATGACGCTGCCAGTCCGTCAGGCACGAAGCCGTCTATGCTGCAGCGGCTCAGAGGCCATAAGAAAAAAAACGGCGCACTGCTCAACAAGATAATGATCTGGATGTTCGTTCCATTATTCATGTTGTGGACGATTGCCTTGGTCATCACATGGTTCATTGCGCAGAATATTGCCAATGCCCCCTACGATCGCGCGCTCACCAACCACCTTCGCCTGATCAAGCACGAGGTAGAGCAACAGAAAATCCTTGATGGCGTCATGTTATCGCCTTCGGCGGCCACCATACTGCGTGGCGACCCGACTCAGCTGATGCATTGGGAAATCCAGGACGCAAACGCCAACTCGGTAGGCGGCTCGGCCAGCATTCCCCTTCCCGACCACTGGACTTACGAGGTCGATCAAATCCGCTTCCGCAACGAAACCATGGGCGGAAAAAGCATGCGTGTGGCGTATTTATGGGGTGGTCCCGATATCAACGGCCTGTACTTCCTGACAGTCGTTGCCCAATCCAATCAAATGCGCGCCACCCTGCAGCAGGAAATTCTTACGGGGATGCTTACGCCGCAGCTAATCGTCTTGCCGCTGGCCGCATTGCTGGCCGGCCTGGGTCTTACGCAGGGACTTGAACCACTTAGCTTGTTGCAAGAACGGATACGGGCCCGACGTGCGAACGACATGTCGCCCATCAGCGACGATTTGGCGCCGGCGGAAATTGTTCCTCTGATTGCCGCCATGAACAGTCTGCTTGTCCGGCTCGCGGCAACCAGTGAAACGCAACGGCGTTTCGTCGCCAATGCGGCTCATCAACTCAAGACCCCACTTGCGGGCATGCGCACGCAGGCCGAGCTTGCCCTGCGTGAGCACAACCCGGAAAAAATGAATGCCAGCCTGCACCAACTGGTTCGTGGCTCTGAACGCGCGACGCGGCTGGTGAATCAAATGCTGGCCCTTGCCAGAGCCGAAAGCGTGGACGAGCCCGGACAGACAGCGGTCAGTTCAGTAGAGCTCAACGAAGTGGCCGAGAAGGAAACCATGGAATGGGTGGATACGGCACTAAGAAAGAATATTGATCTTGGCCTTGAACGGGCACCTGTTCCCATGCGCGTGCCAGGCAGCAGCGTCATGCTGGCTGAGTTGCTTAGCAACCTGATCGGTAACGCACTGGTCTACACGCCTGCCAACGGGTGGGTAACAGTGCGCGTCGGTGGCGATGCGTTGTCTGGCTATATGGAGGTGGAAGACTCCGGTCCTGGAATATCGGCGGTCGACCAGGAGCGCGTCTTTGATCGCTTTTATCGTGTTCTGGGCACCAGCGAAGACGGCAGCGGCCTTGGTCTCGCCATCGTCAAGGAAATCGCCGAACAGCATGGCGCCACCGTCAGCTTCATGCCTCCAGGCGAGCGCACAGGGACAATGGAAGGCACATGTCTCCGCGTAACATTCCCTCGAATGTGGCGCAATAGCGAGGGAACATACGTCCCCGACACCAAGGAGACGATTTGAACATGTCGACACGTGCCGCACAGCGGGGAAGCGCCGTGTTGGGTGCACCTGACGCAACGCATCGGGCAATGACACCGGAAGAACGCAGGGTCGTTTTCGCGTCGTCACTGGGCACCGTGTTCGAATGGTACGACTTTTATTTATATGGCTCGTTGGCCGCCATTATTGCGGCTCACTTTTTCTCCGGCGTCAATCCCACAGCAGGCTTCATCTTCGCGCTCCTGGCCTTTGCCGCAGGATTTGCGGTTCGCCCGTTCGGTGCGCTCGTTTTCGGTCGGCTTGGCGATATGGTCGGGCGTAAGCACACCTTCCTCATCACCATACTTATCATGGGCATGGCCACATTCCTGGTCGGCGTGCTTCCTTCATATTCCTCCATAGGCATGGCGGCGCCGATCATCCTGATCGCGCTGCGCATGCTTCAAGGTCTTGCGCTGGGCGGCGAGTACGGTGGGGCGGCCACCTATGTGGCCGAGCATGCTCCACAAAACCGCCGCGGTTTCTATACCAGCTGGATCCAGACAACAGCCACCATGGGCCTGTTTCTTTCGTTGCTCATTATCCTGGGCATACGCACAGCGCTAGGCGAAGAGGCGTTTCTTTCCTGGGGCTGGCGCATTCCTTTCCTGCTCTCGGCCGTTCTGCTGGTTATTTCCGTATGGATACGGATGAAACTGAACGAGTCACCCGCCTTTAAGAAGATGAAAGCGGAAGGCACCGGCTCGAAGGCTCCCATCAAGGATTCGTTCTGCAAATGGAGCAACTTGAAACTGGTATTGCTTGCCTTGTTCGGCCTTGCGGCCGGCCAAGCGGTGATTTGGTATACCGGACAGTTCTACGCCCTTTTCTTCCTGACCAACACGTTGGCCATTGAAGCGAATTCGGCCAATATCATGCTTGCCCTTGCCCTACTGCTGGGCACGCCGTTTTTCGTCATTTTCGGGGCGTTATCGGATCGTATTGGACGCAAGCCCATCATCCTGGCGGGTTGCCTGATTGCCGCCCTGAGCTATTTTCCTGTGTTCAAGGCCATTACACACTTCGCCAATCCCGCGCTTGAAGCAGCCCAGGCATCGGCGCCCGTAACCATCGTGGCCGACCCGGCGACGTGTTCATTTCAATTCAACCCGGTAGGCGTGTCGTCGTTCACCAGTTCCTGCGACGTGCTCAAAGCCTTCATGGCCAGCAATGCCGTTAATTACACCAACCAGGCGGCCCCGCCTGGGGCGATTGCCAAGGCCAGAATCGGCAATGACGAGTTCATGTCGTTCGAAGGACAAAATCTCAGTAAAGCCGACTTTGCCGCGAAGTCGACGGCACTGATCAAGTCGTTGACGCAGGCAATCCGCAGTCATGGGTACCCCGCCAAGGCGGACCCAACACAGATCAACTACATCATGGTCGTCCTGCTTCTGACCTTTCTGGTGTTGCTGGTGACCATGGTGTATGGTCCCATCGCCGCCATGTTGGTGGAAATGTTTCCCACGCGCATCCGTTATACGTCCATGAGCATGCCGTATCACATCGGCAACGGCTGGTTCGGCGGCTTTTTGCCGCCGGTAGCCTTCGCGATGGTCGCGGCAACGGGGAATATTTACGACGGCCTGTGGTATCCGATCATCATCGCGTCAATAACATTTGTGATCGGCGTACTGTTCGTGAAGGAAACAAAGGACAATGACATCAATTCCTGACGCACGGTCCACCATACCTGGCCATTTGCTGGGGGGGATTAGGCTTACAATCGTCCCTCGCTCACTCAGGAAGACATTAAGACA
>CAZONP010000211.1:0-4674 GCA_964581155.1 uncultured Candidimonas sp.
AAGCCGGCGGGGGTGCGCTGTATTCAGTTGGATGACGATATGCGCTGCAAGATTTTTGGGCATCCTCATCGTCCGAAGGTGTGTGGTTCATTACGACCCAGTCTGGAGCTATGCGGAGATAGCCGGCTACAGGCCTTCGAATCGTTGAGTTTCCTTGAACGAGCTACCGCGCCCGAGTTGAGGAACGGTAGTCCGTTTCCAAACATAGAACTGAAAAGGTAGAAAACGATGACAATACTCATCCTGGGTTTGGTGATCTTTCTTGGTGCGCATTCCGTTCGAATTGTGGCGGACGACTGGCGTACCAAACAGCGCGCCCGCTATGGCGAGCGCACCTGGAAGCTGGCCTATTCGCTTGTGTCGGCCGTTGGGCTGGTGCTTATCGTCTGGGGCTACGGCATGGCAAGGCAGGACCCCACGCTGGTTTGGACACCGCCCATTGCCACCCGCCATATTGCGTCACTGCTGACGCTGGTTTCCTTTATTCTGTTGTCGGCCACCTATGTACCCCGCAATGTGGTGAAGGCTGGCCTTCACCACCCCATGGTGCTGGGCGTTGCGCTTTGGGCGATCGCGCATTTTATGGCCAATGGCACGCTCGCCGACATCATCCTGTTTGGCAGCTTCCTGGTCTGGTCCCTCTGGTCGTACGCGGCCGCACGCAAACGCGATCGCATGGAAGGCATCTCGTATGCCGCTGGCACCATGAAGGGCACGGCCATTGCCGTTGTCGCCGGCGTGCTGGCATGGGTCATATTCGCCTTATGGCTGCACGTGCCATTGATTGGCGTTTACCCCTTCGGGTGACGGCGTAAGACTCCGCACAATGGGGTCAGGACAGCGTGCGTAGACCATGGGGGGTTTCAATATGGGCGACGAGATACGGCGACGCGCCCTCGGGCAGGGAATGAAGATCCAAGCCGTGGGGACGAACGCAGCCATCAAAATTCACGGCCGCCAGCAAGCCCTGTATACGATCCGGATCGGGATGAAAAAGCTCAAGTGATCTTAAGCGGCAACCCACGTCCTGCAGCGCACTGGCCGGGTGGACACTGCCGTCCCACTGAATGAAAGTGGGCGCACACCCGGCCAGCGGCAAACTGCCATCTTGCGGTATGGTGATTTGCCAGGACAAGTTGCCTCGCGTCATTGGCTCGACCGGGCCCGCCGTGGCCGCGCAAGCCGCCTGTGCGGCATGAATGGCGTCGGTGCGCGCCACCCAGGTGGCCAGGCGCGGAACCGCGGTTGCGGCAAGATCGTCCAAGCCGAACCACCGCGGCCGATCAGGCGCGGTGGCCGCCGGATCGGCCGCCATGACTTCAAGATAAGTCGTATCACCCAGGCGCAATACAAGGTTATGCGTGCCCATGCGCGCATGAGCACCGCCTGCCTGAGGAGCTACGCCAAGCGCGTCTTCGACATACTTGGCGCCGATGGCCAACGTAGGCGCGATGACAACGATGTGATCCATGAATGTATGCATGATGGGTCTTCAAAAAAATAAGGATGACCGCGCGGTTTACGAACCGACGTCGGCAATGACTTGTGCAATATGACGAATTTCCGCATTGGGATTCGCCGCCACATTGCGAAACCAGCGCTGCCCTGCAATGGTTGTTGTCGACACCGCGCCCGGCGCAAGCTGCTGCAGATAGCCGTCGAACGCGCTGTCATCGCGTGGACGCCAGACCACAATTCCAGTCTGAGGTTCGGCCAGGAGTTCAAGCCGAGGGTCGCTGGCAATAAAGGCACCGAATTCTTCAGCCAGCCGCATGCAGTGCTCTATGCGTTGGGCGATGCCTGATCTTCCCCAGGCCAGCAACGTTGCAAGCAAAGGAATGGCGCCTGCGCCATGTGAGCCCAGCACCCCCACATTGGGCACCGCAAGGTAAGCGCCGCCAAAACTGACCGCCTCGGTTGCGCGCTTCGCATCGCGAAACAACACCAATGCCGATTCCTTGGGCTGGAACAGCCATTTATGAGCCGACACGGAGATGGAATCCGCAGTTTCGATCCCGCTTAGCTGACCGGCGTAACTGCTTAACCGCAAGGGCCCTGCCCACGCTGCGTCCACATGAGTCCACGCCGCCCGCCCGGCAAGGTTTAATTGATCGATCGCGCCTGTGCTGGTTGTACCTGCGGTGAGCACTAGCGCGGTGCGGCGCAGGTCGGATGGAAGCGCTGCCGGCACGAGGGCACCGGCGTGATCGGTGGGCAGCGATTCGAAACGCATTCCCAGTAGATGCGCCGCTTTCCTGACTGACAAGTGAGCGGCGTCCGAGGCGATTACCGTGTCGACGCCTGCACATTCGCGTGCCGCCCAAAGCGCTGTCAAATTGGCCACCGTGGAACCGGGCGTCATATGGCCGCCTGTCATGCCGAAGCTGGGGGCAAGCCATTCGACGACCCGGCCTTCCATGCCCCGTGCGGCAGGCGCCGTGGCCGGATGCAGCAGATTCTGGTTCAGAGCGGCATTCCACAAGGTGGTTGCCCACGTTATCCAGGGCGTGGGGGGGTCCATATGCGCGAATGCGGTTGGCGCGTCCAGCCGAGCGGCGCCGCCAAGCACAATGGGTGCGAGCAGGTCCAGGCAGGCCAGGGAACCCATGCCATTCTCGGGTAAGGCGGCAGGAAGGTCGGGCGGAATAATGCCGCCATATGATCGGCCAAGCAGTTCGACGGCGTGATTCAACGCAGGCATGTCGGCCATGAACTCGGTATCCATCGCTAACCCCTTCTTCCGGTTTGCGTGAGCGCGGTGCGTAAAAGAGGTAGTCTAACGCGTGCGGTACACCATATGCTGCTTCCTCAGAAACTTCAATAATATGCTACGCCTGTCATGACACACCTTCGTCCTTTTCAGTTTTCCCGTCGCAGCCTCAGCCTGGTGGTTGCGGCATGTTTTGCAGTCGTCGCAACATTCACCTTGCTGCGCAACGGCACTGCGAAAGTGATTCATACCGAACCATCGCAGTTTGCACCCGTGGTAGTGTTTGAAGAAGGCGGCTTTCGCTGCATGAATTTCGACAGCGTCGATGACGACGGGCGCCAGAGCTGCCTCAACCTCAAGTCACCCGATCGGCTGGTATTCGGTTACACCAAGATCATGATGAGCGCACTCTTCATCAATCCCCAGCCACGCAATATTCTTTTAATCGGACTGGGCGGCGGCACGCTGTCGCGCGCACTGGCAAAAGTAGTCCCGGAAGCCGTGATCGATACGGTGGAAATCGACCCAGCCGTTGCGCGTGTGGCGGAACGGTTTTTTGGCTATCGCCAGGAACCGAAACAACGCCTGTTCGTCGAGGACGGACGCGCATTCATTGAACGAGCCCACACAGAAGGCCGGCAGTATGACGTGATCATGCTGGACGCCTTCGACGTCGACTACATACCCGCGCATTTGTTGACGCGCGAGTTTCTGCAGCATGTCCATGCCATTCTGTCGCCCAATGGCGTCCTGGTTTCGAACACATTTTCGAATAGCGACATGTATGACAGGGAGTCCGCAACGTATGCCGACGTATTCGGACCATTCTTTAATCTTCGCGACGGCAATCGCGTGATCATTGCCACACGGGGACCCCTGCCGGATGCCGATGTGCTGCAACGCAATGCCGACGCACTTGCTCCAGCGCTGCAAGCACTGGGCATCAATGTGAACGACCAGCTTTCGTGGTTTTCGCGGGAACCGGACTGGAATCAACAGGCCCCGGTGCTGACCGACCCGGTGCATTCAAGTCGCCAACCGACGATCTGGTCACTGCCTCTTGCCCGAATGTCGCAACAACACCCAATAAATCACCGCATTTCCCACCAACAATAGAACCGCCAGGACCACTTGAATTTCGCGGGTGAGGCCCGGCGGGTAGATGAACACCAGCAGGTAGTGTTCGATAAAGCCACCCTGTAATGGTTCTTGCCCGCCCATGCGCCGCAGGCTGTTCTCCAGTGGAGTGAGCGGGCAAATCCATCCCATGGCGATGACCGCCGCACCCCATATCAGAGCGGGCAGGTGCAACCACAGGAACCACCGCTTCCATAGGGCCATCACGCCGCCGAAGACGACAAAGCCAATAAAAGCAGCATGCACTGCCAACACCATATTGGCCAGCCATTGATACATCATGCGCCGCCCCCTTTGGGCTGCCAAGTTTCGAACGACTTAGGGCCGACTGGGAATTTCCAATCCGCGCGCAACGGCGGGGCGGGCAAGAAATTCGCGCAGTGCCCGCGTAACGTTCGGAAAACGGTGGATTTCAACCAGATCGCCGGCATCGTAAAACCCGATGAGATTGCGCACCCAGGGAAACGTTGCAATGTCGGCGATGGTGTAGTCGTCGCCCATGAGCCATGTGCGGGTGGCAAGCCGGTCTTCCAGCACGCCAAGTAGACGCTTGGATTCAGCCACGTAGCGATCGCGGGGCCGCTTGTCTTCATAGTCCTTGCCTGCGAACTTGTGAAAAAATCCCACTTGGCCAAACATGGGACCAATACCCCCCATCTGGAACATGAGCCATTGGATGGTTTGGTAACGGGTCTCCGGATCGTCGGACAGAAATTTTTTCGTCTTGTCGGCAAGGTATAGAAGAATTGCCCCCGACTCGAACAAGGCCAAGGGGCGGCCGTTCGGACCGCCAGGGTCCAGGATGGCCGGGATCTTGTTATTGGGAT
>CAZONP010000212.1:0-4651 GCA_964581155.1 uncultured Candidimonas sp.
CTACACCGCGCTTTCAGCGGATCCGATTCGAAATGGCCAATCAGTCATTGTGGACGGCGTGGGCGACGGCGTATTCCATGTAAGCGCCGTTGAAGGTTCAGCGCCCAAGCTCTTTTGACCTTACTTCTGTGAATTGAATATATCCGCTTTAAAGCATAATATTGTTACAAAATGGCCAGCCGCCGTAACAATCGTGCCCTCAGAAGTCGACCGATATGACATTACGCCTGTCAATTGAACAGTCATTGGAAATCATAACGAATGCATTCGCGCCGTTAGCGTGCGTAGCGGAGGCGTTTGACGCCGACCGTCAAATTCGCTTCCAGGTCTTCGGCAACGACGACGTGCCCATAGAGACTGTAGACCGCATCACCGAACGGCAATTCACTGATGCCAGGCGGCTTGAAGCAATAATCAATGCAGTGCGCGGGTTCATCGGCGAGCGCGGGGTCACGCTGGATCCATGGAAGCTTCATTGAAACGCTAAACCGACCGGGCCACGTCAGCATCAGTTTCGGCCAACGTGGCAATCACGGCGTCGCACTGGGCTGCATCGCGAGGGTGGATCACCAACGACCATCTGCCCTCACCTGCGGCGATCTGCACCCGTTGCACGACTAATTGGTGATCCGGACGCGCCGTAACCAAACCGCCAAGCAACATGCCTGCTATTGCACCAAAGAACAAAAATGCCAGGGCGCTGAGTCCCGGTGTAGTCCGAATAGCCTCGATTTCAGCTGAATATAAAGCAATCCAGATAAGCGCACCCGCCACCAGTCCTGCAAGGCCGAGCACCAGATGGGCGCGCAATGCCGTACGCGCAACCCCCTGCGTTTCCGGCTCCAGCTTTTTGGCGTAGTCCTTCTCGTAAGGCTCAACGAGCAATACCTGAGTTGCTTGCAGACCCGCAGCGTCCTTGACACGAGCGGCCGTGGTGCTGGCCGCGACTTCGGTATCGAAGATGGCAGCAACCTTGGTGGTGGCCTTTTCACGAAATAAATTCTGCCATGCCATTTTTGTCTCCATCCCTGTATTGTCTGTTGACGCACATCAGCAAGACCTAATCCCACGCCTTCCCGCTATTGACAAATACCGCTATTTATACGTCAATACGTAATTACGTACATGATTAACTAAATATCAATTTTCAACACGGTCGGGCGTCGCCCGATAACAGGAGCAAGTCATGAAACACAATGCCGGCGGAATTGATCGCACGATACGCGTCGTGGTGGGTATAGCGCTGTTGTCGCTGGTATTCCTCCTGGAGGGAGACACCAGGTGGTGGGGGCTGATCGGTCTTTTGCCGCTCTTCACAGGGCTTGCAGGCAACTGTCCCGCGTACTCGCTGTTGGGTGTCTCCACTTGCCCACTGAAAGGCTCGGCCAAGCGCTAGATTTCTGCGCAGGAACAAGCCTGGGCATACTTTCGCTTACAATTCCGGACCGATCGCTCCGAAATTTCACATATGCCCAGGTTAGTTATTTACTTACGCTCGCCCCAGGTCCAAGCCGCGCTGTATTTGCTTGGCGTAGTCTGCCTATGGACCTTGCTTTGCGCGATTAGCCATAAAGCTCCTGATCTGGACGGTATGGAGGAACTTGTCTGGGCGTCCAGCCTGGAACTCGGCTACCTTAAACATCCGCCCTTCCCCTCCTGGGTCATGCATGGCCTGACCCAAATCTTCGGGCGAACCGTATGGCTCAGTTTCCTTGGCGGCCAGCTCTTTTCCGCCCTTGCTTTGGGTTTTGTCTGGTTGTTGGCCAGAGAATTCGTCAGTCCTCGCAAGGCGTTCATCGTCGTGCTCCTGACATCCACCAGCATCTACTTTTCGCTGCGCGGAACCATCTATAACCATAACACCGCCCAGTTATGGTCGCTGGCGGCGGCAACGTGGCTGTTCTATCGGGCGCTGCGCTTCCAGCGGACTTGGACGTGGGTGCTGCTCGGCGCCGTAAGCGCAGTGGCAACGATGACCAAATACAGCGCCTTCATCCAGTTTGCCGCGTTCTTTGCCTTCATGCTGCGGCAAGGCAGCTGGAAGGAGATGCATGCGATCAAAGGCATGATGTGGGCGACGGCGGCGTTTCTTGTCGTTCTGGCACCCCATCTGTACTGGCTCGTGATGAATTCCTTCGGCCCGTTGCGCTATGCCGATGGGTCGCTGGACACGCTTGGCCACATGGACGCCATACGAGCCATTTTCCATTTTTGTCTGGATCAGTTGGCTCGGCTAAGTCCCTTGTTATTGATCTGGTCGGCCTGGCGATATTGGTGCCACAAGCGCCCGTCCGCCGCATCGGTCTCGTCCGCCGCCCAGCGTGCCGGCGAGACTGCAACGCCAAGCTATGCTGCCGCGCTCTCCGCATGGGATCGCTCATTCCTGCTGTGGGTCGGATTGTTTCCTGTTATTTCCACGGTGCTTCTTTCCTTGCTCCTCGGGACTCGACTTGAAGCGTCGTGGGGCACGACCTTCTTCACGCTTTTTGGCTTCTATGCCCTTTGGTGGATGCGTGGCGACGAACAGACCAATCTGAAACGAATTGCCATCCTGGTCATTGGTTTGCAAGTCGTCATGGCGCTTGCCTATGCGGCGGCGCGCGGTCCGCTGGCATGGTATTCCGGACGCGACACACGGTCCATGTTTCCCGGCCCGGCCATCGCGGAGCAAATGAACGACACCTGGAACAAGCATGTACCGGGCGTTCCGTTGCGCCTGGTAGCGTCAGATACATGGATGGGCGGCAACATTGCGGTGAATAGTGGTGCCGAAGTGGAAGTTTTCATCAACGGGCGCCTTGAAGAATCGCCGTGGCTCGATCCGGACACCGTACTGGACTGCGGCGTGCTGCTTGTCTATAGCCGTAAAACCAAGGGCGAACCCCACGCCAACCTGCAACGCCTATTCGAACAGGCAAGCTGGCACGGAGTGACCGCGCTTCCATGGTCTTCGGACAACAGTCCGGTCATTGATTTGAACTGGGCCATCATTCCGCCGGGGGCGGCATGCGCCGCATCGATTCTGACGACGCCCGTAATACGCTGAAGCACCTTTCCTGTTATTAAGTGTTACACCCCTTCCCTCGTATTACGAGTAGTGTATCGATAAATACTAAGGGAGGGGCCAGTCATGCAAGCTTCCACGCTATACCAAACCCTGAAAACAGTAAGTTATGTGGTACTTGCCTTGGGCGTGGGCGCCATGGGCTACGCGGCGTTTATCGCCATCAAATATTGGTCTGGCATCGGCGTGTAAGCGGAGGCTGACATGAATAAACGACATACCCGTATCTTCGCCATTGCGTCGACTGCCATCGCCACCGTGGTTTTCCTGGTTCTAACGGTCGATACTCATCGGCAATTTCCCACCCTGACAAATTCCCAGAATATTACCGACAGCGTAATACGCGGACAAAACGTGTGGCACGCAAACAACTGCATCAACTGCCACACCATGCTGGGCGAAGGCGCGTATTACGCACCGGACCTTACCAAGATCACTCAACATCGCGGCGTTCCATACCTTACGGCGTTTCTCAAGGACCCTTCCCAGTTCTATGACGAGCAGAAGCACCGGCGCTTGATGCCTACGCCGGACGTCACCGACCAGGACATCGCGGATCTTATTGCCTTCATGGACTGGGTCAGCAAAGTGGACAACCAGGGGTGGCCGCCACGTCCCATCATGGTGTCGGGCGGCTCACTGCCGGGTACCGATCTGACCGTCGCCCAGCAGGATAGCCGCGCCAATACCAGCGGCGTGGCGCCCCTGCCTCCCGGTGCAACGCCCGTCATCCAGGGTAACGACCCCATCGCGCTCGGTGAAGCCTTGTTCCGTTCGGTGACGCCGGCCTGTACGGCCTGTCATTCGACGGCTCCCGGTGTAAATCTTGCAGGGCCGACCCTGGCCGGACTGTCAACACGCGCGCTTGAAACCATTGCCTCACCCGACTACAAAGGCAAGGCAAGCACCGCCGAGGAATTCATACGCGAATCCATTGTGGAACCAAGCGCCTACCTGCATCCCGGCCCTATGTATTCCGCCAACGGTGTCTCGTTTATGCCCACGACTTACGTGAACGACCTCACGCCGGAACAAATCGACCATCTGGTTGCGTATCTGGCCAGCTTCAAGTAGCCGGCCAACACGTCAGAATCGACCCATACTAGAGGAGTCGCCATGCGATATAAATCTCAGTCCGTAGCCTACTGGTACTTTGCCTTAGCCCTCATTTTATTCGGATTGCAGATCGTTTTCGGCCTTCTGTCGGCGGTCAAGTATTTGGGGCCGGACCCGCTGCTCAATATCATGCCGTTCGATGTCACCAAAACGGTCCACACAAATTTACTGATTGTCTGGTTGCTGACCGGCTTCATGGGCGCCACCTACTGGATGGTCACTGACGAGTCACGAACTGAAATTTACAGCGTCAAACTTGCTTATATTCAGTTGGGACTGTGGGCGATCATGGGTGTAACCGCCATCATTGCTTACTTCTTCGGGATGGGCACCGGTAACAAATTCCTGGAACAGCCATTGCCGAATAAGCTGGTTATCGTCGTTGTGATGCTTATGTTTCTGTACAACGTTGGCATGACCATAAAACGGTCAGGGCGGTTTACGACAACGGAAGGCGTCTTGCTACTGGGC
>CAZONP010000213.1:0-1318 GCA_964581155.1 uncultured Candidimonas sp.
GAGAAAGGCATCAAGGACATGTGCGACGACGCCTGGCGTTGGGAAATGCGACGGGCGACGGTTGCTGCCTAAGCCGCGCCCAGGCGCTCCCGCTGGTAGCTACCGTCCTGCACTCGGCGGCACCATTCCGTGTTGTCCAAATACCATTGCACCGTCTTGCGTATGCCGGATTCAAACGTCTCTTGCGGCGTCCAGCCCAGTTCGCGCTGGATCTTGCCGGCGTCGATCGCGTAGCGGCGGTCGTGCCCCGGCCGGTCGGCTACATACGTAATCAAATCACGGTAGTGCGCCACCCCCGCCGGTTTATTCGGCGCCAGCTCTTCCAGCAGCGCGCATATGGTGCGCACCACGTCTATATTTTGCATTTCGTTGTGGCCGCCCACGTTATAGGTTTCGCCGATCAGGCCTTCCGTGGCCACCAGGTATAGGGCGCGTGCATGATCTTCCACATAAAGCCAGTCGCGCACCTGGTTCCCCCGGCCGTATACCGGTAGCGGCTTGCCTTCCAGCGCATTTAGAATCATTAGAGGAATGAGCTTCTCGGGGAAGTGGAAAGGCCCATAATTATTCGAGCAATTCGTAACCAACGTAGGCAGGCCGTAGGTGCGGCGCCACGCCCGCACCAGGTGATCCGAGCTTGCCTTGCTGGCCGAATACGGCGAACTGGGCGCGTAGGGCGTGGTTTCGGTGAAGAGGGCGGCGGGGTCTTCAAGGTCGCCATAGACCTCGTCGGTGGAAATGTGGTGGAAGCGGAACCGCGCCTTGTCGGCATCCGCCAAGCCCAGCCAGTGATTGCGCGCGGCTTCCAGTAGCGTGTAGGTGCCCACGATATTGGTTTCGATGAACGCGGCCGGTCCGTCGATGGACCGGTCCACATGGGATTCGGCCGCCAGGTGCATGACGACTTGCGGCTGGTGCTGGGCGAAGACCCGCTTCAGTTCCATGGCGTTACAAATGTCCACCTGCTCGAAGGCATAGCGATTGCTTCCCGATACACTCGCCAGCGATTCCAGGTTGCCCGCGTAGGTAAGCTTGTCCAGATTGACGACGTGGGCGTCTGTGTGATCGACGATATGGCGAATGACGGCCGAACCAATAAAGCCGGCGCCGCCGGTGACAAGGATTTTCATAGTTGCGCACAAAAGGAGTTGACGTTGGATTATAGGCAGCCGGTACACCAGCACGCGACGGGCCAACAAGGAATAGTAAAGGCAGCGGCCATGAACACCAATACGAACAACGGCGTATGGCGGCAGGCCACCACGTTGGGCGGCTTCCTGTTTTTCTCGCTGATGCTGTCGGTGCCGTCGGGTTATTC
>CAZONP010000213.1:1418-2737 GCA_964581155.1 uncultured Candidimonas sp.
TGGTGCTGGCCGTGAAGGCGCCGCCGCGCCTGGAAGCCATTTGGGCGGGCTTGATCGTGGGGTGCATAGTCGCCGCCGGCGTGGCCGCCTGGCAGGTCTACGGGCTAGGTATACCGCGCGCCACCGGTTTTGTCACTAGCGCCGTGCCGTTCGGCAACTTGGGGCTGACCATGGCCGCTTTCTGCTTTGCCGGCATGTTCTGGGCGAGAGGCCGGCCGACCTACGCACGGCAATGGCAGGCGGCCTTGTTGATGGGCTGCGGCGCCGGCGTGTATGTCTCTGTTGCATCCGGATCGCGCGGGGGCTGGCTGGCGCTGGCGCCCGTCTTCGTCCTGTTCTGCGTTGCCTTTCTTAACCGGCAAAATTGGCGGCAGGCCACCATTGCCACCGCACTGGCCGCAACCGTGCTGGGCGGCGCCTTCGTGGTTCCCGAAGACAGCTACGTTCGCATCCGCTATGACGAAGCCGTGCAGGAAACTGATAACTACCTAACCAAAGAGAACGTGGAAACGTCCATCGGCGGGCGCCTGGAGGCCTGGCGCGGCGCCGCCATCGCCATCCCGCAAAAGCCGTTGTTGGGCTGGAGCCATTCGGATTACGCGGCCCAGCTGCGCTACATGGTCCAAACCAAGCAGCTACGCCCCTATGTGCTGGAGCTGGTCAACACCCATAACAACTACCTGCAGGTGTGGCTGTTCCAGGGCATCGTAGGCTTGGCCGCGTTACTGGCCTTGTACATAGTGCCCTTCTGGTTCTTTTGCCGGCGGCTGCGCGCGCGGGATTCCACGGTGCGGGTGCTGGCCGTATGCGGGGCGTCCTTGCTGCTTGCGTTTTTTACCTATGGGCTCACCCATGTGATCCTGGGCAGGAATAACGGGATGATTTTTTTTGTAGTTACGCTGGTGTTGTTGTGGGGATGTTTACGGGAGGCGGAGCGGCGGGCTGGCGGCCTCGCGCGAGCGCATGCAGGACCAGAAAACCAACAGCGACATCAGGAAGAACAATATGCCACTGTTGCGCCCCAGAATAACGTGCGTCATGCCAAACATGGCGAATGACGCAATAAGCGACGCGCCGCATACCGCCAGCACCCGCAGCGTCATATCCGGCGCGCGCAAGCGTCGGCAGAAAAACCAGAACGGCCCGATATACAGCGCAAGCAATGCCAGGAAGGCAAATACGCCTTGCAGCACCCATACGTCCAGGAAGCTGTTATGCGTATTCGACAGCGTGGCGATCAAGGGATCTACCTGCTTGTCGGCCACCAGCTGTTGCAGGCGCGCCGCATAGTCCACCGTGCTCCATCCCATCCAGGGCTT
>CAZONP010000213.1:2837-4626 GCA_964581155.1 uncultured Candidimonas sp.
CCCAGCACCAAGAGCGCGCGCCAAAGCCAGGCGCGGCGCGTGAGCGTGCCTGTCCAGAATAGGCCTGCGGCGCAGAGTATTCCCATCATCAAGCCCATGTCGCCAAAGGGAATGGCCGTGGTCACGAAGCCCTCGGCGCGCGGTACACCCAGCCAGTGCGTCTGCCAATAGGCGAGCCCCGCAGCCGCAATGGCTCCCAGGGCCATGCCGCCCCACACGTGACATAGTTTCGGGGGTGTCTTCAGCAAAAGAAGAAGAATGGGAATGACCAGCAGGCAGCGACTGGTTTGATCCAGCGTCTTGCCCTTATTGCCGTGCCAGAAAAGCACAATAACGGAAACCACGAAGACGGCCAGCAACACGTAGATAATCGCCTTGTCTTCCCTTGACAGCCGCCATTGCCGTTCACGTGCAACGAAGACAAGACCGCCCAGCAACAACAGGCCGGAGCCATAGGAATAGCCCGACGGCGCCGACAGCATCAATAAATAGAAAAGGAAAACGCTAATAGAAACAAAAAGCTTCCATGGGGTATTGATGAAGGTCGACGTCATGCCACAGGCTTTTTCTGCAAGAAGGGGAAGCCAGGGATTATAGTGTTGGGTTGACATACCCACCAATTTGCCTGCCATGACACTGGAAGTCCCCTTAACCTGGCACGTGGCCTATACCAAGCCGCGCCAGGAGGAAATTGCCTTATTGAACCTGCAGAACCAGGGGTTCGAGGCCTACCTGCCCAAATTCAAGGCGTTCAAGAAACCGCGCGCCGGTTCGGCGGCAGGCAAGCCGCTGCAAGTGATCTACGAGCCCATGTTTCCGCGCTATGTCTTCTTCAAGCCAACGAATGCCAAGCAGTCCATGGGCACGCTGCGCTCCACGCGTGGCGTCGCGTCGGTAGTGATGATAGGTTCGGCATTCGCCAACGTGACGCCGGAATTGCTGGAAGCCATTCGCGGCGCCGAAGCCGAGCGCGACAGCCTGGACGTTGAGCAGATAAGCCCTTACCAGCCCGGCGCCCGGGTGCGGCTGCGCGACCCGGCGCTTCAGGGGCTGGAGGGCCTGGTCCAGGAAGCCTCCGGGCAGCGCGTTATCCTGCTGCTGAACATACTGGGCCGCGAGAAAACGTTGAAGGTCGACGCGTCGCAGATCGAGGGCATGTAAGGCGTGAAATACCTGAAGGGCTATCCCGCCGACTTGCAGGACAAGGCCCGCGTGCTGGTCGAGCGCGGCGAACTGGCGCAGGTGCTGCTGGCGCGCTACCCCGACGCGCATGCCGTGCGCACCGACAAAGCCTTGTACGACTACGTGATCGACCTGAAAGCCAGCTATATAAGAAATGGCGCGCCGATCAGCAAGGTGGCGTTCGACGGCAAGATGCAAACGGTCGCGCACACGCTGGGAACACACACCACCATTTCCCGCATACAAGGCAAAAGCCTCAAAACTAAGCACGAGATACGGGTGGCATCCATCTTCCGCGCTGCGCCCGAAGCCTTCCTGAAAATGATCGTCGCGCATGAACTGGCGCATTTGAAGGAAAAGGAACACAACAAAGCGTTCTACAGCTTATGCCAGCGCATCGAGCCCAATTATTACCAGTATGAATTCGACCTGCGCTTGTATTTAACGCACTTGGACGGGCCGCGGGCCGGGCCGTTGTGGGAATCCTGATTTAAGCGCCGGCTACAGTATTTCCCCATCCTGCTAAAAGCATTCATTCCGTGCTCAGCGACAACCGGCCAGGCCTAAAGTGAGCGGGTTCTTGTCTTTGTCGCTAACGCTGCCATGC
>CAZONP010000214.1:0-4619 GCA_964581155.1 uncultured Candidimonas sp.
GGAAGCCACCTTCCGTGAACTTCATGATGTTGCCCTTGTGCACCAGCGTGACCGACGACTTGTCGTTGTCGATGGCGTACTGGATGGCCTTGCGGACCAGGCGTTGTGTGCCTTCACGCGATACGGGCTTGATGCCGATGCCCGAAGTTTCCGGGAAGCGGATCTTGGTCACGCCCAGTTCGTTCTGCAGGAACGCAATAAGCTTCTTGGCATTGGCGCTTTCGGCTTCGAATTCGATACCGGCGTAAATGTCTTCCGAGTTTTCACGGAAGATGACCATGTTGGTTTTTTCGGGTTGTTTCACGGGCGAAGGAACGCCCTTGAAGTACTGGATGGGACGCAGGCAAACGTACAAATCCAGCTGCTGGCGCAATGCCACGTTCAGCGAACGAATGCCGCCGCCCACTGGTGTGGTCAATGGACCCTTGATGGAAACGACGTAATCCTTGACAGCAGCAAGTGTCTCTTCAGGCAACCAGACATCCGGACCATAAATTTTTGTGGACTTCTCGCCCGCATACACTTCCATCCAGTGGATTTTGCGCTTGCCGGCGTAGGCCTTGGCAACGGCGGCATCGACCACTTTAAGCATGACTGGCGTAATGTCCGCGCCTGTGCCATCGCCTTCGATGTAGGGAATAATTGGTTCTTCAGGAACGTTTAGCGAAAAGTCGGCATTGACCGTGATTTTCTGGCCCGCTGCGGGGACCTTGATATGCTGATAGGACATGGATGCTCCAGTTGTGCTCCATAAGGAGTAAAAATCGGGGAACGAAAGTAAAACAGTTCACTCTTATATAAGAGTAGTTTATCCTAAATTACCATTCAACTTCAGTCTTCCGTATGTTCTCACGCCGCGCTCACGGTGTGGGGCAGTTAGAATTCTTATTTACCCGCAATTATTGCCCCGCAACAGGATGCACTATGTTTAATCCCACCCGCGAACAGGTGCGACAGTTCTTTTCCGAAGCCTGGCAAAAGTACAAGCTGGGCGGCGTACTCACGCCGATTGAAACGATGGCAGCCGATCTGATCCAGCTGCATCCCGAATACCATGCACTGCTCGAAGACCCAGACGCGGCATCGGCCGATTTCCCCGTTGAGCAGGGTCAGACCAATCCCTTCCTGCATTTGTCCATGCACTTGGCGATCCAGGAACAACTGTCCATAGACCAGCCACCCGGCATCAAGGCGGCATTCCAGGGGCTGCTTGCAAGCAGGGACGGCCACGATGCCGCCCATGTGATCATGGAAGCGTTAGGCGAAGTTATCTGGGAAGCCCAGCGGCTGGGGGCGGCGTTCGATAACGAGAAGTATCTGGAACTGATCCACCGCCACGCCACACGCCGTTAGCGTACAGGCTTGCCCGACAGGCGCTATTTACGCACAGCCAACGGCGAAGGCAGGGTTGCCAGCCAAGCAGAAATGTTCTGCATGTCGGTCAGCGACAGTGGCGCTGCCATGGCGCCCATTACGGCGTTATTGCGAATATTCGCACTAGCGGGCGCACCGGCCGCGCCGCGCTTATACGCGTTTAGCGCATGCTCGAGAAAGTCGGCATGCTGCCCCGCCAGTATGGGGTACGTGGGCAGGACGGACGTTTTGGCGTCCGCGCCATGACAGGAAGCGCAGGCGAACTTTTCGTATGATGCCTTGCCAGCGTTGACATCGGCGGCTGAAGCACCGGTAACGAAAGCAACCATGGCCGAGGCCGCCAGAGCGAGTGACAATTTGTTCATGCGGGCCACCTGTTATTTGAGGCTGGAGTAATAAGCAGCCAGATCGGCTATATCTTGGGGCGTAAGCGTCTGCGCGATAGCTTCCATTGTGGGAAAGGATCGGGCGCCGCTGGCATAGTCTTTCAACGCGGTGACGATATACTCGGCATTCTGCCCGGCAATCATAGGTACGTTATAGACTTCCGGAAAGCTTGCCTTGTACCCTGGGATACCGTGGCAGCCAATGCACATGGAGGTCTTGGACTGGGCAGCGTTGGCATCGCCAACTGGCGAAGCACCAGTTGCCGCGGCATCGGCCGCCAGGGCCTGGCCCGTTACTGCACAGGAAGCCGTTACGGCCAGTGCGGACAAGGCCCGCATCAAATTAGTTCGCAGCGTCATAGTAGCTCTTGTTAGGCGGTGAACAAAGGTTGATTTATGTCAAGCAACCACCGAAAAACTGAGATTGTACGATAATTGCGCCAAGCCAGATACTAATGTCCTTTAACGTTGCACCAATTCGCGCTTATGGAATGAAAGATGAATGAACGCTTTACAGGCACGGAACGCTATATTGCCACCGATGATTTGAAGTTGGCCGTCAATGCGGCCATTGCACTACAACGGCCGTTATTGATCAAGGGGGAACCTGGAACAGGCAAGACCATGCTGGCCGAAGAGGTCGCTGCCGCGCTTGATCGGCCGCTGATGCAGTGGCATATAAAGTCCACGACAAAGGCGCACCAAGGCCTGTACGAATACGACGCCGTGTCGCGCTTGCGCGACTCGCAATTGGGCGACGAAAAGGTTCGCGATATCGGCAACTACATCGTCAAGGGTGTGCTGTGGCAAGCGTTCGAGGCCGACGAACCTGTCGTGGTCCTGATCGACGAAATCGACAAGGCCGACATCGAGTTCCCCAACGACTTGCTCCGTGAGCTGGACCGCATGGAATTCCATGTCTACGAGACCCGGCAAACGGTTCAGGCCAAGCACCGGCCGCTCATAATCATTACATCCAACAACGAAAAAGACCTGCCCGATGCCTTTTTAAGACGCTGCTTTTTCCACTACATCAGCTTTCCCGACCGCGACACCATGAAAGAAATCGTCGCGGTTCACTACCCGACTGTGCGGGAAGATGTCCTGCGGGCGGCGCTCGACACTTTCTTCGCACTAAGGGACGCGCCGGGCCTCAAGAAGAAACCGTCCACTTCGGAATTCCTGGATTGGTTAAGGCTGCTCTTGAATGAAGCCATACCGGCCAAGGACATCGCCGGCACCGCAGGCGACCTGCCGCTTATGGCCGGCGCGCTGCTCAAGAACGAGCAAGACCTGACGCTGTTGCAGCGGCTGGCCGCCATGACGCGTGTCAGTCAACGCCGTTAACAACCGCGAAAAAGCCCACATGATGCCCACCGCCCAAGGATTCCGGCAAACACCAGCGCCCTGCACACTACAAGGTCACGGCGTGAAACTGGTTCCCCTTCAACCCACGCACGCCGACGCGCTGGATCAAGCCGCCGCCGATGGCGGCCTATGGCAACTACGTGTCACTTCGGTGCCCGAGCCCGGCGCAATGCCCGCATATATACAAGCGGCGCTGGCCGGGCAGGACCAGGGCAGCATGCTGCCCTTTGCCGTCATCGACGAAGCCAGCGGCCAGGTTGTCGGCAGCACTCGTTACCACGACATCGTGCACGCGGTCGCCCGGCTTGAGATCGGCTACACGTGGTACGCAAAGCAATGGCAGCGCACCCACGTAAATACGGCATGCAAAGTGCTGCTGCTGGAACACGCCTTCGACTGCCTGGGCGCCCGTGTCGTGGGCTGGCGCACCGACAACTACAACTGGGCTTCACAACGCGCCATCGAGCGACTGGGCGCCCATAAAGACGGCGTGCTGCGCCGTCATGCCCTGCGCCGCGACGGCACTGTGCGGGACACGGTTATGTACAGTCTGCTGGCGGGCGAGTGGCCGGAAGTCAGGCATCATCTGGAATACCAACTGGGCCGACGCCATGCTGATTGATTTCTTCTACCATTTGCGCGCACGCAAGCTGCCGGTGTCAGTGCAGGAATACCTGACCCTGCTGAATGTGCTGCAAACCACCCTCATGCAGCCGACGGTGGACGACTTCTATCACCTTGCGCGCATGACGCTCATCAAGGACGAAACCCTGTTCGATCGCTACGACCAGGCGTTCGGCGAGTTCTATCGGTCGATGGAAGCCGCCCTACCGGACGAAAAAGAAATACCACTGGACTGGCTAATCAAGGAATTCCAGAAAAACCTCAGCCCTGAAGAAAAGGCCGCCATCGAGAAGCACGGCTGGGACAAGCTCATGGAGCTGTTCAAGGAACGCCTGGAGGAGCAGAAGGGCCGCCATGCCGGCGGCAATAAATGGATAGGCACCGGCGGATCGTCGGCGTTCGGCCATGGCGGCTATCACCCGGAAGGCATACGGGTGGGGGGGCCCTCGGCCGGCAATCGGACGGCCATAAAAGTATGGGAAAAGCGCGAATTCCGCGACTACGACGACCAGCAGGAGCTGGGTACGCGCAATTTCAAGATGGCATTGCGCCGCCTGCGCCGCTTTGCGCGCGAAGGCGCGGAACTGGAACTGGATCTGGATCACACCATTACCAGCACAGCCCGAAATGCAGGATTCCTGGATCTGCAAATGGTTCCCGAACGGCACAACACGGTCAAAGTCGTCATGCTGCTCGATGTCGGTGGAAGCATGGACGACCACATCGCCCGCGTCGAAGAACTCTTTTCAGCGGCGCGCAGTGAATTTCGCCACCTGGACGTCTACTACTTCCACAACTGTCCTTACGAATCCCTATGGCAACGCAATCAGCGACGCACGGACGAACGCTTCGACACCTGGGACATCC
>CAZONP010000215.1:0-4611 GCA_964581155.1 uncultured Candidimonas sp.
CGGCCAAGATCGGAAAAGACTTTTTCCTGCGCCTTTTCGCGCACCGAACACGTGTTGAACAGGATGATGTCGGCTTCTTCCGGGTTTTGCGTAAGCTCCACCCCCTGGTCCGCGCGCAGCACGTCGGCCATCTTGTCCGAGTCGTATTCGTTCATTTGGCACCCGAAGGTGCGAATGAACAGCTTGCGGGTTTTGGTTTCTTTCATGATGACCGTGTCCGTTATGCGATTTCGGCGCCAGGGTCGTCTTTCTTGACTGGCTTGACCAAGTCTTCGCGCTTGACGCCCAGCCACATTGCAATGGCGGCGGCAACGAACACCGATGAGTAAATGCCGAACCAGATGCCGATAGTCAGGGCGAGCGCGAAATAGTGCAGGGTGGGGCCGCCGAAGAACAGCATGGCCAGGACCATCATTTGGGTCGAGCCGTGGGTAATGACGGTACGGGAAATGGTTTGGGTGATGGCGCTGTTGATGACTTCCTGCACGGAAGACTTGCGTTGTTTGCGGAAGTTTTCGCGTATGCGGTCCATGATAACCACGGATTCGTTCACTGAATACCCCAGCACAGCCAGCACGCCCGCCAGTACCGCCAATGAAAATTCCCATTGGAAGAAGGCGAAGAAGCCCAGGATGATCACCACGTCGTGCAGGTTGGCCACGACGCCGGCAACCGCGAACTTCCATTCGAACCGGAAGCCCAGATAAAGCATGATGCCTATGACGACCGATAGTAGCGCCATTAGGCCGTTATTGACCAGTTCCTGGCCAATTTGTGGCCCGACGAATTCGACGCGGCGCAGTTCGACATCGGGGCTCTGGACTTTGAGTGCTTCCATGACCGAATCGCTCTGGCCGGCCGATGTCTGGCCCTCGCGCAGCGGCAGGCGGATCATGACGTCTTGCGACGTACCGAAGTTTTGTACCTGGAAATCGGTATAGCCCAGCGAGTTGATGGCGCCACGAATCTCTTCAACCTGAGCCGTTTGCGCGTAGTGCGCTTCCATGACCGTGCCGCCGGTGAATTCGATGGATAGGTGAAAGCCTCGCGTGGCGATGAAGAACACCGCAAGGACAAAGGTAATGAAACTAATCAGATTCAGCACCAGGGCATGGCGCATGAAAGGGATAGTGCGTTGGATGCGGAAAAATTCCATGGTTCTTTCTTGCCTGAATGTGTTGATGGGCGCGCCGCGAAGCAGCGCGCCATGCGACGCCTAGTCTTGTTTGGGCTTCCAGATCTGGCCGATGGAAATGGTTTGCAATTTGCGCTTGCTGCCGTACCAGAGGTTGACCAGGGCGCGAACGCCTACGATGGACGAGAACATTGAAGTCAGGATGCCTATGCAATGCACGACGGCGAACCCGCGGATAGGCCCGGTACCAAAGGCCAGCAATGACAACCCCACAATGAGCGTCGTAAGGTTCGAGTCGAGAATCGTGCCCCAGGCGCGTTCAAATCCCAAGTTGATGGCTTGTTGCGGCGCCGCGCCACCGCGTAGTTCTTCACGTATTCGCTCGTTGATCAGCACGTTCGAGTCGATGGCCATGCCCAGTGTTAAAGCAATGGCCGCAATGCCGGGCAGCGTAAGCGTGGCTTGCAGCATGGACAACACCGCAAGCAACAGCAACACATTGAACGCCAGGCCCAGCGTGGAAAATACGCCGAACAGACGGTAATACATGATGATGAAAACCGCAATGGCAATAAAGCCGTAGAGCGTCGAGTAAAAGCCCTTGGCGATATTGTCGGCGCCCAGGCTGGGGCCTATGGTGCGCTCTTCGATGATTTCCATGGGGGCGGCCAGTGCCCCGGCGCGCAGCAACAGCGATGTGTCGGCGGCTTCCTGGGCTGTCATGCTGCCGGTAATTTGGACTTGCCCGCCCGGGATTTCGCTGCGGATGACCGGCGCGGTGACGACTTCGCCTTTACCCTGCTCGAACAGCACGATGGCCATGCGCTTGTTGATGTTGTTGCGGGTAACGTCGCGGAAGATGCGCGAACCCTTGGAGTCCAGGGTAAGGTTGACCGAGGGTTGCTGCGTTTGCTGGTCGCGGCCGGGCTGGGCGTCCTGCAGGTTTTCACCGGTAAGAATCACCTGTCGGCGTAGCAGCAAAGGACGGCCGTCGCGGTCGTTGTAGCGTTCCAGGCCGAACGGGACAGTGCCGGCGTTAAGGGCGGCAATCGCGCTTGGCGAGTCGTCGACCATGCGGATTTCCAGCGTGGCCGTGCGGCCGAGTATTTCCTTGGCTTTAGCGACATCTTGCACGCCGGGCAGTTGTACGACGATGCGGTCGGCGCCTTGCTGCTGGATGATGGGTTCGGCAACGCCCAGTTCGTTAATACGGTTATGCAGGGTGGTGATGTTCTGCTTCAGGGCATTGCTTTGCACTTGAGTCACCGCCGCGTCGGTCAGTCTGCCGGTAAGGGCGAACTGGCCTGCGCCTGCGCTGCTATTGGTGAACGTCATGTCAGGCATGGCGCGGCGCAATTCCGAGGCTGCGGCGTCGCGCGTGTCTTCCGTTTCGAAGGTGGAAACGATGGACAAGTCGCTGCGCTCGATACCGGCGACCTTTACTTTGGCCTCGCGCAAGGCGTTACGCGCGTCGTTTGCCAGGGAATCATAGCGCCCGGTCAGGGCTCCACGCATGTCGACCTGCAGCAGGAAATGCACCCCGCCGCGCAAGTCCAGGCCCAGGTACATGGGGTTGGCGCCTATGGCGGAGAGCCAGTTGGGCGAGGCCGGCAGCAAATTCAGCGCCACCGTGTAGCCCGGATTGGAAGGATCGGGATTCAGCGACTTTTCGATCAGGTCTTTCGCTTTGAGCTGAACGTCGGCCGAATCAAACCGTACCCTCACGGTCCCAACAGGGCCATTCTGTTCGAACTGGGCGGCCGTCGGGTTCAGGTTGCCGCTTGCCAGCAGGCTTTGCACGCGATCCAGCACGGCATTGTCCACCTTGACGGTGGATTTGGCGCCGGCTATCTGCACTGCGGGCGACTCCCCGAAAAAATTGGGTAACGTATACAGCAGGCCTATTATCAGGGCCACGGCTACGGTGAGGTATTTCCAGAGAGGATAGCGGTTCATCGTCGATCAAATAGGCCAAAGCAGGGAAAGAACCCCGGAAGCGGTCCGGGGTGCGCATATCGGATCAGAGCGCCTTGATGGTGCCTTTAGGCAGGATCGAGGTAACAGCGGTGCGTTGCAATACTGTTTCGACAGGCTTGTCGCCCAGCATGCTGATTTCGATCGTGACGTAGCTGTCGCTGACCTTGGTGACTTTACCCAGCAAACCGCCCGTCGTGATGACTTCGTCGCCCTTGGCCAGCGCCGCGACCATATTGCGGTGCTCTTTCTGACGTTTCATTTGCGGGCGAATCATCAGGAAGTAAAGAATCACGAACATCAGGATGATGGGCAGCATGCCCATCAAGGCGTTTTCCCCGCCGGCGGCGGCTTGTGCGGTAATGAGTGTCAAGGTGTCAATAGCGGGCATCGAATGCTCCTGAGGTTTGTTTGGTTAACTTTATATTGTAGCGACATCCGCGCTACTCGATACCACGGGCGCGGTCGCGTGTGAATTGTTCACGCCACAGCTCAAAACCGCCTGCGGTGATTGCCGTGCGCATTTCGTCCATGATAGTCAGGTAAAAATGCAGGTTGTGCAAGGTATTAAGACGCGATCCGGTGATTTCCTTGGCCCGCTGCAAATGATGGAGATAGGCTCGCGAGAATCGCGCGCAGGTATGGCAAGCGCACGTGGGGTCCAGGGGACGAGTATCGTCCCGATACCGGGCATTGCGTATCTTGATGTCGCCGTAGCGGGTGAACAGCCAGCCATTACGCGCATTGCGCGTGGGCATGACGCAATCGAACATGTCGACGCCTCGGCTGACGCCTTCGACCAGATCTTCCGGCGTGCCCACGCCCATCAAGTAGCGGGGGGCATCCTGCGGCAGCTGTGGCGTTACGTGCGCAAGGATGCGCATCATGTCTTCCTTGGGCTCGCCCACGCTTAGTCCGCCTATGGCATAGCCCTCGAAGCCTATGTCGACCAGGCCGGCCAGCGACTCATCGCGCAGATGCTCGTACATGCCGCCCTGCACGATACCGAATAAGGCATTGGGGTTTTCTTGCTCGTTGAAGGCGACGCGCGACCGCTTTGCCCAACGCAACGACATGCGCATGGAACGGGCGGCTTCGTCGGCCGTTGCCGGCCGGCCATCGATGGTGTAGGGCGTACATTCGTCGAACACCATGGCAATGTCGGAATTGAGCGCCCGCTGAATACGCATGGACTCTTCAGGCGTGAGAAACAGCCGGCTGCCGTCGATGGGCGATGCGAATTTCACGCCTTCTTCGGTGATTTTACGCATGCCATGCAGGCTGAATACCTGGAAGCCACCGGAATCCGTCAGTATCGGTTTATTCCACTGCATGAAGCCGTGCAGGCCGTTGTGCTTATCCAGCACATCGGTCCCTGGCCGCAACCACAAGTGAAACGTGTTGCCCAATACGATTTGAGCGCCGATGTCCTCGAGTTCGTGCGGCAGCATGGCCTTGACGCTGCCGTAGGTACCCACCGGCATGAAGATCGGCGTTTCCAC
>CAZONP010000216.1:0-3301 GCA_964581155.1 uncultured Candidimonas sp.
GTTCTAGACCCAGCGGAGGCAAGCGGCGCTTGACCGGCGTGGACTTGACGATGGAGGTATTGGTCTCGGCCAGGCCTGCAAGCTTATCCAGGATTGCGTCAAGTTGCTCCATGGAGCGCACATTCATTCGTGCGATGAAACAGTCGTCGCCGGTAACCTTGTCGCACTCGGTGAATTCCGGGATTGCTTGGAGCTGAGTTTGCACAGCGTGCAACTGGCCCGGTAAAGGGCGCACTCGTACAATAGCCTGCAAAAGATAGCCGAAGGCCTGTGGGTCGACCGTTACTGTATACCCGGTGATAACGCCGCGCTCTTCCAGCCGCTTCAAGCGTTCGGACACGCTTGGCGACGATAGTCCGCTAATGCGCGACAACGCCTTGATGGAACACCGTGAGTCTTCCATGAGGGCTTTGATGATGATTCGGTCGATTTGGTCGGGCATATTAATTTGTTAGGCAATGCACAATTATTATCCGCTCAAAAAAAGGGGAATTCCAGTTTTCAGCTTCTTTTCGCTATGGAACGAGTCCCGTCGGAAGTTCACACTTAGTGTCATCAAACAAGGAGTGTGATCATGGTTAATCAAGTAAAACGCGGCTCAATCGAGATGGCAAGCGCCATGCTGATCTCGGGCACGATAGGCTGGTTTGTGCTCATGTCCGGGCAGCCGGTGCTGGATGTGGTATTTTGGCGCTGCGTCTTCGGCGCTGGTGCTCTTTTAGCAATCTGCGCCTTCATGGGATTGCTTCGTCCTTCATTGCTTAGCCGCCGTGTTATTTCCCTGGCCGTCATCAGCGGCATGGCCATTGTCGGCAACTGGGTGTTGTTATTCGCCGCATACCCGCGCGCTTCCATAGGCATCGCCACAGCCGTCTACAACACGCAGCCGTTCATGCTGGTCGGGCTGGGGGCCTTGTTCCTGGGCGAACGAATCACGCTCAATAAGATGATTTGGCTGACGTTGGCGTTTTCAGGGATGTTGGCAATAACGCAATCCCACGGCACCGCCTCGTATACCGGCGAGGGATATCTGGTGGGTATCGGCCTGGCGTTGGGGGCAGCCTTCCTGTATGCGATTGCCGCACTGATCGTCAAGCGGTTGACCGGAACCCCGCCGCACCTGATCGCCCTCATTCAAGTCTGTACCGGCATTCTCTTGTTGATGCCCTTCGCCAACGCGGCTGCATTGCCTCAGCAGCCTGCTTCCGCCTGGATGTTGTTGCTCACGATGGGTATCGTTCATACTGGCTTCATGTATGTATTGCTTTATGGCGCCATCCAGAAACTTCCGGTTGCGATAACCGGGGCCTTATCGTTCATTTATCCGATCGCTGCCATTATGGTCGACTGGATGGCATTCGGGCATCGGCTTGAATGGGCGCAATGGGTGGGGGCGGCGGCAATTCTTGTTGCGGCGGCCGGCATGCAACAAGGCTGGACCTTGCGCTGGAACAGGGCGGCACAGCGCTAGCCGGGTTGCGGGCCGATGCCGTGCGGCGTTATTTATTGGTTGTTTTCAAGCGCCGTTTTGCAAGGTAAGAGCGGTCGTCAATGGAAGAAAAGAGTACCGCCAGGCCAATGCCTATGGCGGCGCCAATTATCGTGTCGACGACCCGCTCCACCGGCATGTTGCTGTTGGCCACGGGCGAGGCCAGATGGGTCATCAAGAGCGCCATGGGTGTCACGGTAATCTGGCCCAGGGCGTAGTTGTAGCCGATGATGACCTCGGTGACGAACTGGAAAACGACGATGGCTGCCACGATGGCCCAGAAAGGCGGGTCTTGCCCCAAGATTACCCAGACAAGCGCGGCGCCGACCATTGTGCCCGCCATTCGCTGCAGTGAACGATTCATCGTGATATGCAAGTGACTGCCCTGCATCACCGCCGTCGCGCCTATGGCGGCCCATGCCGGATAGTGGCCGCCGGCCCAATATGCAATCAGTGCGGCCAGCGCCGCGCCGGCGGCAATACGCCCGGCGGTCGCCACATGATGCCTGAATGGCGGCAGATACCCCGACGGTTGACCCGGTACGACAACGTCCTGGGCTCGCGACCAATCTGTGGCCATACAGACCAGCCACGCCAAGGCGGCGCCGACCGCAGTAGCCGCGCTGCGTTCAATAACTGTTTGCCAGGAATCCACAGGTCCCATGACCGCACCAACCGCGAACACGAAGATAACGGCGCCGGGTCCGCCCAGACCCCAATGGGATACCGCGATGGTGAATGCACCGGCGCACAGGGCAAGCAGTAACACCATTAGCGCGGGACCCGCGCCGGCGTAGGACGCCACCGATGGAAAGAAGACGCCTGCCGTCAGCAGCGCGCCGCTTATGAACACGATTCTCCGGCGCCGCGCCAGAGATGCGTAGCGGCCGAATAACGCCGCAAGCGCGCCCAGGGCAGGGAAAGCAACGAGATGAGGCCAGGGCGAAAGATGGGTCACCGCCAAGGCAATGAGTATGCTCAGCGCCGCCTGCAGTCCCGCCACGCATGCGTTCTGAAGGGAGGGCGGCGGCGCGACGGCAAGGCTTTCTTGTACTTGCCGGATAGTCAGCAGATGACGTGTGGAGCTGCGGCGTGTGGCTGGCATATGGCTCTTGGGCGCGTGGTCTATGATTCCGGGATGGACTCTCTGACGCAAATTGTACTTGGCAGCACGGTAACGGCACTTGCCGTCCCGGCCCGGCACCGGCGCAAGGCGCTGGCGGTGGGCGCGGCGCTGGGCACCTTGCCCGACCTCGACATCATTCCCCTGACGCTGCTCAGTGGCGATCCCGTCACCCACATGGTCATGCACCGCGGCGCATCGCATTCATTATTCGTCCTGTTCTTTCTTGGGATGATGCTTTGGCTGCTCTTGCGCCGTTATTGGCATCCCGTGCGGGAAGCGCCAGTGCCCTGGCTTTGGGCAATACAGCTCGGGTTGCTGACGCATCCGTTGCTGGACTCGCTGACGGTGTACGGGACACAGTTATTCTGGCCGTTGCCAACACCGCCTGTTATGTGGGCAAGCGTATGGATAATTGACCCAGCCTATACCTTGCCACTTTTGGCGGCGGTGATTGCCGCTGGCATTCTTGGCCCGGCTGCCGGCGCTCGCCGCTGGCTCAAGGCCGGGGCCGTGCTCAGCTCCGTGTATTTGCTATGGTCGCTGACAGCCAAGGTGCTGGTTGACGGCGCGGCCGATGCCGCCTTGCGCAGCCAGGGCCTGCAGGATGCCCCGCGATTTTCCGTGCCCATGCCGCTTAACACCTTGCTGTGGCAAGTGGTGGTCATGACGCCCCAGGGCTATGCCAT
>CAZONP010000216.1:3401-4602 GCA_964581155.1 uncultured Candidimonas sp.
GCCGAGCGCGTGGACGGCCAATGGCAGCCGATCATTCCGCAACGAAGGGTTGCCCTGCTGGACGTTGTGAAAACGCTGCCTGCCTTGTGGGAGCGCCTGTGGAATGAGCCGATAGCCGCTGTGAGCCCACTGGCCTTCGATGGGCCCAATGCTGGCGATGGGTCAACGGTGATTGGCAGGCCAGTCGGCAAGCCCTAGCCGGCTGGAGTCAGCCCCGCCGTATGCTATTGCTAGCTTTCAGCCGCCGGATCGCAGCTTTGCATGCCTTGCGAGTCGGCTTGGGTGACGTGGCCGCCGGCAGGTACATCGTTGATGAGCCACACATTCCCGCCCACCGTGCAGCCGCGCCCCAGGGTGACGCGCCCGAGTATGGTGGCCCCCGCGTAAATGACCACATCGTCTTCGACGATGGGGTGGCGTGGGAGTCCCTTTTCCAATTTTCCGTTGGCATCCGTGGGGAAGCGCTTGGCACCCAGGGTGACGGCCTGATAAATGCGCACGCGTTCGCCGATGATGCTGGTTTCACCGATAACGACGCCTGTGCCGTGATCGATGAAGAAGCTTGGTCCAATATGCGCGCCGGGGTGGATATCGATGCCGGTTTGGGAGTGGGCCAGTTCAGACGACATGCGCGCCAGTAGCGGAAGATCCTGAATGTAGAATTGATGGGCGATGCGGTGATGAATCATGGCATGCACGCCGGGGTAGCAGAGCAGGACTTCGTCCACGCTGCGAGCGGCCGGGTCGCCGTGAAAGGCGGCCAGGACGTCGCTGTCGAGCAGGCGGCGAATTTCGGGCAGGGCGCACGCAAAGGCTTGCACTGCCGTCACTGCGCGGGTCTCGATGTCTTGTTCGCTGGGATTTTCAAGGCGGGATTGATAGCGCAGTTCCAGGCGTACCTGGTGCAACAGGGCGTGGAGCGCAGAATCTAGCGTGTGGCCGATGTAATAGTCTTCACTTTCCTGGCGCAGGTCGAGAGGGCCCAGGCGCATGGGAAACAATACGCCTTTAAGGTCGTCGATGATGCACGTGATGGCATCCGGCGAGGGAAATTCGCGTCCGCCGGGCTCTTGTGAGCGCCGCTGCGATTCGCGCCATTGTTGCCGGATGGAATTGAGCGAACTGACTATGGGTGCTACATCGAAAACTGCCATGAAAGTATGGTCTCCGTTCTGGGGTGACAACTATGATACCTTGGTTC
>CAZONP010000217.1:0-4594 GCA_964581155.1 uncultured Candidimonas sp.
CGACGCATACTCGCGCACCTGTGCAACGCGGTGACGCAGAACCATGGCTTGAAAAGCGGAGTCTCCCCCGTCCGCGCGCATTGCTTCACGAATCATCTGCGCCAGCGCTTCAGTGAAACGGCCCTTCTGTGCCGGGTCTGGCATTTCACCAAAATCAATAGCTGAGCGGGCTCGCTCGATCACAACCGCCAGCGTTGTGGCCGGGTTGGCCTTATGATGGGGTTCGGATCCCGCGCACCATACCGGCAAACGATAGCGGCGCGGGACGATGCGCAAGGTCTCGTCGAGGAACGGATGGGATGGCATCAAACCCTCTACAAGATTCTGCAAGGTCTGCAAGTTTAAACCCTTATGCACCTTCAAGAACGACAGGAATAAACGCAACCGTAATGGAGCAAAATATGAAAATTCAAGCTGCGGTCACCCACGCCCAGGGTCAGGACTTTTCCATCGAAGATGTTTCGCTGTCCGGGCTTCAGGCGAACGAGGTTCTGATCAAGATCGTCGCCACCGGTGTCTGTCATACCGATGCAGTGGGGCGCGACCTGGGCGTATCGCCCTATCCCATCGTGCTGGGTCACGAAGGTTCGGGCATTATTGAAAAAGTGGGCGAGAACGTCACTCGACTGGCTCCCGGCGACCATGTCGTCATGTCCTTTGCCCACTGTGGCCAGTGCGCCAACTGCCTCACCGGGCATCCCACCGTTTGCTCGCTCTTCAATGAACTGAACTTCGGCGGCCGCATGGACGACCACACCTGCCGCTTGCACCAGGGTGATACCGATATCCATACCTTCTTCGGCCAATCGTCCTTTGGAACCCACGCCATCGCCCATGAACGCAACGTAATCAAGGTGGACAAGGATGTCGACCTGGCCCTGCTCGGGCCGCTGGGTTGCGGCATCCAGACCGGAGCCGGCACGGTACTCAACCGCCTCAAGCCAGAATTCGGCACCTCCATCGCTGTATATGGTTGCGGTGCCGTCGGCCTGAGCGCCATCATGGCAGCAAAAATTGCAGGGTGCCCCCAGATCTTTGCCGTGGATGTGCACGACAGCCGTCTGGAGCTGGCTCGCGAACTTGGCGCCACCCATGCTTTCAACGGCAAGAACGTCGACGCCGTCAAGGAAATCAAGACTGCTTCCAACGGTGGCACCCATTATGCAGTCGAAACCACGGGTGTACCGCCGGTCGTGCGACAGTGCTTGCAGGCGTTACGTCCTCTGGGCCAAGCAGCGATTGTCGGCGTCACGCCTGAAATGTCCATCGACGTGCATAACGACTTGATGGCCGAAGGCAAGAGCATGATGGGCGTCATCGAAGGCGACTCCGTACCGCGAGTGTTCATCCCGCAATTGGTCGAGTTCTACAAGGCAGGCAAATTTCCCTTCGACAAGCTCATCAAGTTCTACGAGTTCGAGGAAATCAACCAGGCCTTCGAAGACTCCCGATCGGGCGTGACCGTCAAGCCGGTGCTCAAGCTGGCCTGATTTCAAAAAAAGGATATCCATGCAGAACACTACCGCCTATCAAAATCTTGATTTGCAGCCTATCGCAGGGCAGTGGCGCAAAGGCCGCTCCGCTAGCAATCTTGAAGTATGCGACCCATACTCAGGAGATATATTGCTGAGCCTTCCAATGGCCAGCCATGAAGATCTCGATGAAGCCTACCAAGCCGCGCGTAATGTCCAGCCCGAATGGGCAGCCCTGGGTCCCACTGCCCGCGGAGACATCATGCGCCGCGTGGTCGCCCTTTTCGACGCACGCAAGGAAGAGATCATCGATTGGCTAACGCGCGAATCAGGCAGTACACGCGTCAAGGCCGAAATCGAATGGGGTTCGGCGCGGGGCATCATACAAGAAGCCGCCAGCCTGCCAGGCCGCATGCACGGGCGCATTCTGCCCTCGGACATTCCTGGCAAGGAAAGCCGGGTTTACCGCAAGCCCCTGGGCGTAATCGGCGTGATCAGCCCCTGGAATTTCCCGCTGCATCTAAGTGCCCGATCAGTCGCCCCAGCGTTGGCGTTGGGCAATACGGTGGTTGTCAAACCCGCCAGCGACACACCCGTCACTGGCGGCCTGCTGCTGGCACGCCTGTTTGAAGAGGCGGGCCTGCCTGCGGGCGCCCTCAGTGTGGTGATAGGCGCCGGTTCGGAAATCGGCGATGCGTTCGTCGAACACCCCATTCCTTCTTTCATATCGTTCACCGGATCCACGCAAGTCGGCCGCAACATTGGCCGAATCGCCATGTCCGGCAGTCATCTCAAGCATGTTGCGCTGGAACTCGGCGGTAACAGCCCGTTTGTGGTGCTGGCGGATGCCGACGTTGAAACAGCGGTCAGCGCCGCAGTTACCGGAAAATTCCTCCACCAGGGCCAGATCTGCATGGCGATCAACCGCATCATCGTCGAAGCCCCGCTGGTGCAGGAATTCACGCAGCGCTTCGTTGAACGCGTCAAGACACTGGCCTGCGGCGACCCTGCAAAACCCGAAACAGTCATTGGGCCGGTCATCAACCAACGCCAGCTGGACGGTCTGAAAGAAAAAATCGCCAAGGCCAAAGAAGAAGGCGCGAGCCTGCTGTTGGGCGGCGAACCGCAAGGCAACGTGATGCCTCCGCATGTCTTCGGCAACGTCACCGCTGATATGGAGATCGCCAAGGAAGAAATCTTTGGTCCTTTGGTCGGCATTCAATCGGCCCGCGACGCAGAACATGCGCTGGAATTGGCCAACAACAGCGACTATGGTCTTTCCAGTGCCGTCTTCACCGGCGACATCGCCCGCGGCGTGCAGTTCGCCCAGCGCCTGCGCGCTGGCATGACTCACGTGAACGACATGCCGGTCAATGACGAGGCCAACGCCCCCTTTGGCGGCGAGAAGAACTCTGGCCTGGGCCGCTTCAACGGCGATTGGGCAATTGAAGAGTTCACCACCGACCACTGGATCACTGTTCAGAACACGCCACGGGGGTATCCGCTCTGAGGCCGTCAAGATACGCCAAATGGCGAAGCGCTGGTAATTTACGCACGGCGCAGCGCAGAGGCTAAGGCACTCGGGGGGTACCGATCGTCTATGAGCTACCTTAAGTGCTGTGTTCCACGGCCTTGTTTTTTCAGCAAGGAAACAGCCTTTTTGTCGAACGAAACAAAAATGGCGCTATCCAGCGCCATTCCTTCAAAAACAATGACGCCATCGGCGAAGTCGCCACCTGCTCGCAACAGTTGCAAGCAGGCATCGACTGCGCCGCGATTTACCGGAATGTTTTCGGTTCCAAGTAGAACGTCAACAATCAAATATCAATATTCCCCGCCTGCAAGGCATGCGCTTCGATGAACGCGCGCCTGGGTTCGACGTTGTCGCCCATCAGTGTCGTGAATATCTCGTCAGCCGCAATGGCGTCTTCGACCTGGATACGCATCAGGCGGCGCGCCGTTGGATCCATGGTGGTTTCCCACAACTGGCTGGGGTTCATTTCGCCCAGGCCCTTGTAGCGCTGCTTGGTGATGCCACGGTCGGCTTCACCGCGCAGCCACTGCATGGTTTCACGGAAGTCGGAAATATTCTTTTCACGCCGACGTTCGCCTTCACCCCGCGCGACCATGGCGCCAGGGCCCATCAGGCCCAGGAACGTCTTGGCGGCCTTGGCCAGAATGGCATAGTCGGCGCCGCGGACGAAGGTGCGGTCAAAAACGGTGACGCGCACGTTGCCGTGATGCATACGGTGCACGATAAGACGCCACGAATCGCCGGCTTCGTTCTCGTCGACCGTTACCGTCACGCCGCCGGGAACCGCCGGGTCGTCGACCGCGTCGAATAGGCGCTTGGCAGACGCGGCCGCCTGTTCGGCGTCGTCCAGGTTTATTTCCACGCCTTCGGCCATGGCCGACAGGGACGGCATGTCCACGTGGCGTGACAGCCGGGTAATGACGCCGTCGGCCATAAGGTATTGGCGGGCGAGTTCGGCAAGCGCGTCGCCGGTGATCGGTGTTGCGCCTTCGCTGGGCGTAAGCGACGCATCCTTCAAGGCCACCTGCAACATGAATTGCGCTTCTTCGGTCTCGTCCTTCAAGTAGCGCTCCTCACGACCGTATTTAACCTTGAACAAGGGCGGCTGGGCAATGTAGATATGCCCGCGCTCCACCAGTTCCGGCATCTGGCGATACAGCAAGGTCAGCAGCAGCGTGCGTATGTGCGCGCCATCGACGTCGGCGTCGGTCATGATGATGATGCGGTGGTAGCGCAGCTTGTCGATATTGAAGTCGGGCCCAATACTGGTGCCCAGCGCAGTGATAAGTGTGGTGATCTGTTCGCTGGTGATCAGGCGATCGAAGCGCGCCTTTTCCACGTTCAGCACCTTGCCGCGCAACGGCAATAGGGCCTGGAATTTGCGGTCGCGGCCCTGCTTGGCGGAACCGCCGGCGGAGTCGCCCTCGACGATGTAGATTTCGCACAAGGCGGGGTCTTTTTCCTGGCAGTCGGCCAGCTTGCCCGGCAAGCCGGCACCTTCCAGCACGCTTTTGCGCCGGGTCATTTCGCGGGCCTTGCGGGCCGCATCGCGGGCGCGAGCCGCATCGATGATCTTGTTGCACAAGGC
>CAZONP010000218.1:0-4581 GCA_964581155.1 uncultured Candidimonas sp.
GTGTTGCTGAATTCCGCATCCCTGAATCGTTGGGGTAGGGGGAAACCACCCTTCAATGGTCTGCTATGCCGGTTCGCCTGGTGATCCAAGCCGGCGACGAGGCTAAGCGTGTCGCTCAATTCCAGCGTGCCCGCCAGCCTCCCGCCCCAGGTGTCGCGGACGACGTTGGACGCCATGCGCATTTTCGGAGACGGCCGCAGACTGTAGTTGTCCATGATGTGGTCGGCGCGGTTGTAATAGACTTGTGCTTCGATTTTCTTGAACGCTGCGCCTATGTTGTCTTTCTGGAAGCGCAGGCCCAGGCTTTCGCGCTTGAACTGGCTGCCGTCCATGCCCCGGCCGGCGTAGCGCGCCTCGCCATCGCCCATGCCGGCACTCAACTCGATCAGGGTGTCGGCGTCCGGCGTCAGGCCGATGGCCACGTCGGTATTCCATTTGTCCCAGCGCGACGGCACGATATTTCCATCGCCATCTTTATAGTCCTGGGAGTGCGAATGGTTGGCCGTAATCCGTGTGTAGATCTTGTCGTTGCCGGCGGCGAAGTCGGCATTCTGGTCGTTGCGTCCCCATGAGCCGCCCGTCAAATTTCCATCGAACAGAATGCCGGGCTCGGTGAAGCCCGGGGCGTCGCGGTCGAATCGAATCAGGCCCGCCGATGCACCCGGCCCCCACAATACGCTTTGGGGCCCTTTGACCACCGTCAGGCGGTCGTAGGTTTCCGGTGAAATATAAGAGCTGGGTGAATCCATGCGTGAAGGGCAGGCGCCCAGCATGGTGGTGCCGTTGGTCAGTATCGCCAGGCGCGAACCGAACATGCCGCGCAGGACCGGGTCGCCATTGCTGCCGCCATTGCGCACTGCGGAAAAGCCGGGAATGGTCTTCAGGTAGTCAGTCGCGTCGCTGGCGGGCAGCGGTTGGCGCGGCTTCTTTGGGTCGGTGACGAACGTCAGCGGCGATTCGGGGGCAACGCCGGTCACGACGACGGTGTCCAGCGTAGTGACATGGGTGTGGCCGGCCACTTGGGCCCAGGCGGGGAAGGCCGACGCCATAAGGGCCGCCAGGCAGGTGTAACGCAGTAAAACAGATTGCTTGTTCATGGGATTCTTCTCGAGCTCGATGTATGCGCGTCCCGGCGCAGGCGGCGGGGTCGCGCACTAATGCGCGCCGGCGGGCGGCGCGCGCAAAGGGTTGTGGATCAGCTCGAGAGTCTTGGGGGGGCGCGTGGACCGAGGGGCGGTCCGCGGCCCGGCGATGGCGGCAAGGCCGCGTTGTCAAAAGTACGCGCGGCCGGCGTTGAAACGCCGGCATGGTGTGGCAGCGCGAGTGCTGCAAAGGGAAGGTCCACGGCCAGCAAGGACAGCACACCGTAGGGACAGTCGGTGCCCGACAGCGCGTTTTCACTATGTTCGTCGTCTTCGGCGAACAGGCCGGCCAGTGTCATGGGCACGGCCGCGCCGTTGCCCGCCGTGGTGCAGAACGTGATTTGAATACGGCCGTCGCGCAGGGCGCCCGTGTGCGGCATGTAGCCAATGGGAATGACTGCGCGCAACACCAGGGCCAGCATCAAGGTGGCCAGCACGCCAAGCGCGTGCCAATTGATTGCCTTGTGATGACGTGGAGTGATGCCCATGGTGGCGCGATTGTATGCCGGGCCCGTCGGTGCGACTTTGTGATAGCGCAAAGTATCCATGCCTATAATTGCGCCTTGCTTTCACTGTGGGTCTTATCCCTTGGGTATCGGTCTTTTATCGTTCGTAGCCTTGTCGGTTCTGGCAACGTCCTTCCTGTCGGGCATTTTCGGCATGGCGGGTGGCATGGTCTTGATGGGATTGTTGCTGGCCTGGCTGCCGGTGTCGACGGCCATGGTGTTGCACGGCACGGCGCAGATGACGTCGAACGGCTGGCGCGCCCTTATGTGGCGGCGTCATGCCGACTACCGGATTTTCGCCCGGTATATCGCCGGACTGCTGGCCGCAGGCGCATTGTTCTCGTTCGTGGGCTTCGTTCCCGACCGTGCGCTGGTGCTGATCTCGCTGGGCATCATTCCATTTCTTGCCGTGTTGCTGCCGGCGCGCATGGTTCCCCAGGCCAATAGCCCATACGGGGCGGAAGTCTGCGGGTTTCTTAATACATGCATGCAGTTCATCGCCGGAGTATCGGGCCCCTTGCTCGACGCCTTTTTTGTGCGCAGCGACATGGACCGGCGCGCCGTCGTGGCAACCAAGGCCGCTTGCCAGACCTTTTCGCACCTGGCCAAACTGATTTATTTCTACAATGTCATGGACAGCGGAGCGCCGGCCGATAAGTGGGCGCTGGGTATTGCAGTCGCCATGGCCATCGTGGGCGCAAGCCTGGGCAAGCTGGTGCTGGAACGCCTGAGCGACCATCAGTTCCGCCGCTGGACGCAGCGCCTGGTCATGGCGATAGGATCCGTGTACCTGGCCCAAGGCATATTTATCCTGGTCACGCGTTGACGGCGGCGCTTATGCCGCGCTGGCCGCGCAGACGGCGAAATAATGGGGAATGCGGCTCAACGCATAGTCGGCACTGGCTTGCCGGATCTGGATGCGATCGCCGCTGAACCGGCGGGTCTCTGTGAAAACGGCGGGGGAAGCGCCCGGGGACCAGGCGTTGAACGCCCACGCAAAGCATTGCGTGCCGGCGGGGATTTCATCGTCGGTGTCGTCGGTCACGCCCGTGTTCGACACAGCCACATTGGCGCGGCTGTTGCCCAGCGCGCCCAACGCCATTTCCCGCGCAACCTCTACACTGGTCAGGTTGTAGCGTTCCAGGGTTTCAGGCTTGACGGCCAGGCAAGCCTGTTTGGCTTGCGGCGAATACACGACGAAGGCACAGTCCAGGAGTTTCCCGGCGCCGGGAATGTCCGCGAGCGTGGCCGCAATCAATCCTGCGGTGCATGATTCGGCGGTCACCAGCATCAGTGATCGTTCCCGCATGAAATCGGCTACTTCCTGGACAGTCTTCATTATGTATTTCCGCGTGCTTGAGGTGCCTGAAAAGGCAAGCAGCGTGCCCGTGTCCAATGCTGCCTATAATCGACATACATCTCATTCAGGAATTCCCATGACTATTTCCCTTTATGCCGCTTCGGTGCCCGTTTTCAAACAGATGCTGCAAAGCATGGACGCAGTCCTAAGCAAGGCACAGGCCCACGCCGAAGCCAAGAAAATTGACCCGGCCGCCTTGTTGCAGGCCAGACTTTTTCCCGATATGTTTCCCTTGATCCGCCAGGTTCAGGTGGCGGCTGACTTCGCGCGCGGCGTATCGGCGCGCCTGGCTGGCGCCGACGTGCCCAAGTTCGAGGACGCCGAGCAAAGTTTTGACGATTTGCACGCCTTGATCGCCAAGTCGCTGTCATTCATCGACAGCGTGACACCGGATCAGATCGACGGCCATGAAGATCGCGTCATTGTCACGCGCAAGGGCACGCCCAAAGAAAGGCAATTCAACGCGCAAGCCTATCTGTTGTCTTACGGTTTGCCGCAGTTCTTCTTCCACGTAACGACCACCTACGCCATCCTGCGCCACAATGGTGTTGAAGTTGGCAAGCGCGACTACATGGGCCAGTACTAGTCGCCGATTGACTTGCGGCCTAGCGCGGCAGGTCTGCAAATTGCTGTCACTGCTCGTTCAATTCCCACCACCGATTGAAGGAGCGGCACATGACGAGCGCTAAGGAAAATTTGCTGGACTGGCTGCGTGACGCCCACGCCATGGAGATGCAGGCCGAAACCATGCTGGATACAACTGCGTCGCGGCTGGAGAACTATCCCCAGCTGCGCGCCAGGCTGCATGCGCACTTGGAAGAAACCCGCGAACAAGCCCGGCTGGTCAAGACCTGCATTGAGCGGCTGGGCGGCGACACCTCCGGCTTGAAGGACATGGCGGCCAAGGTCACCGCCACGGCGCAAGGCCTCAGCGGCATGTTCGTGACCGACGAGGTCGTCAAGGCGGCCATGGCCAGCTACACATTCGAGCATATGGAGATCGCCGCCTACCGCGCCCTGATCGCTGCGGCGGAGACTGTGGGCGATTTGGAAACCCGGCGCGTATGCGAAGTCATACTTCCTCAGGAAGAGGCCATGGCGGCCTGGCTTGCCGAGCAGCTGCCCATGATCACGCGCGAGTTCCTGGAGCGCGATGAAATGCCGGATACAACGGCGAAACACTAGTCCAGGTGGATGGATCGATGGATCGATGGATCGATGGATCGATGGATCGATGGATCGAAGAGAGGTGAGACATGCCGGCCAAGTCGAAATCCCAACAACAGGCTGCGGGCGTCGCGCTCGCGGCCAAGAAGGGAGAGAAGAAGGTGGGCGACCTGAAAGGGCCGTCAAAGTCCATGTATGAATCGATGAGCAAGAAAGACTTGCACGACATGGCGGCCACACCGACGAAAGGGAAACCAGACACAGTCGCCGAGGTGAAGCCTGATCGCCCTATCGATATTGCGTCGGGTGAAGATGTGGACGTGGATAAGGACGACGACAAGGGTACTTAGTGCAATTTGACCCGGGGCGCGCTGCGCTTTAACAGCAGCCGCCCGATGGCCATGGA
>CAZONP010000219.1:0-1154 GCA_964581155.1 uncultured Candidimonas sp.
CCTGATTAACCGCCGAGTTGCCCGAGACGATGCGCCCGTCCAGTCCGATGCGTTCGCCCGGCCGGGCCCGCAGCAGCGTCCCGGGCAAAATATCGGCGGCGGCCGCGCCGACCCATTCGCCGCTGTCGTTTCTGGCGAGCACGGTTGCCGGCGCCACTTCCATCAGGCGCTCGACGGCATGGCGCGCATGATCGAGTGATCGCGCCTCGATGAACTCGGCAACGGAGAACAACACCATGACCATGGCCGCCTCCGGCCAGTTTCCCAGGATTAGCGCGCCCGTTACTGCAATACTCATTAACGCATTGATATTCAGGTTGCCATGGCGGATGGCCGTCAGTCCTTTTCTGTAGGTGGTCACGCCGCTGAGGGCGATGGCGAGCACCGCCAGCGCCATGGGCAACCAGCCTATGTCGGAAATCCAGCCTGCCAGCTCGGCCGCGATTGCGGCGACACCGGCCAGTGCCAATGGCCACCACGGAGCGGCGACGACGGGGGCCGCATGACCCATCGGCCGGTCTTGCTGCGCCACTTCAGGTTCAAATCCCAGGCTACGTACCGCTTGCAGTACTGCGCCATATACGTCGGGGGCATGGTCGACTGTAAGCAGGCGCTGCATCAGGTTGAACGAAACCCCGTCGACGCCTTGCATAGGCTGGAGTTTGTTGCGGATGAGGGCTTCTTCGGTGGGGCAGTCCATTTGCATGATGCGCATGACCGTCCGAACGTTTGTATCAGTTGAGTGTGGTGAAGACATTTTCTGGCCGTCCAACGTACTTGAATCCCTACAGTAAACACCTTAAAGTAACTACAAGCTCAATTACTCTATTCGGAGGCATCATGAAAATCGGTGAACTGGCTAAAGCCGCCAACTGCGGCACGGAAACCATACGGTTTTATGAAAAAGAAGGCCTGTTGCCCGCGCCCGCAAGGACTGAAGGCAACTACCGAACGTATCAGGCCGTCCACCTCGAGCGGCTACGATTCATCCGCAACTGCCGCAAGCTCGACATGGCGCACGATGAAATCCGAATGTTGCTGGCCTTTATGGATAAGCCGCTGGGCGACTGCGCCCCGGTTAATACGCTGTTGGACGAGCATATTGGCCATGTTGACGTGCGCCTTGCCGAGCTGCAACGCCTGCGCTCGCAACT
>CAZONP010000219.1:1254-4570 GCA_964581155.1 uncultured Candidimonas sp.
GCTGCCAATATGAACAAGTTAAAGATCAGTACCCGCCTGACCGCTTCATTTTGCGTGCTCCTATTCCTGATCAGTACGATGGCGGGCATGGGCTTGTGGTTGATGCATACCACCAACGGCGCGATCAATAACCTGATCGAAGTAAGGCTCAAGAACGAGCGGCTGATCAACCACTGGGAAAAGCTGCTGGAAGTCAACATGGCGCGCACCATGGCCGTCGCCAAAACAGACGACCCTGCCGTTGCCAAGTACTTTCAGGACGCCATAGGCGAAACAACCAAGGAAGCCGCCGATGTCATCGCGGCGCTGCGCGCCAATCTTGTAGACCAGGAAGCCAAAGATCTGTTCCAGACAGCATTCGACAATTACGGCATTTTCCGCGATGCGCGGGTCAAGGCGCTGGAAGCCAAGAATCAGGGTGACACGGCAAGCGTCACGCAGTTCTTCGACCACGACATGAAAGGCTTGGCCGACACCTACACCCAGAGCTTTTCCGGTTTGCTGGGCTATATGACAGACAAGATTGCGGAAAACACGGAACTCATCCATGAAAGCAATGCCCTGGGACGCATTGTGATGCTGGCATTGACCGCAATTGCCATCATTATCGGCATGGTACTGGGCTATTACATCAAACAATCAATCACCGTACCGCTTGTGCGCGCCGTGAAGCTGGCCCAAGCGGTGTCGTCCCGCGACTTGCAGCAAATCATAGAACCGCAGGGCAACGATGAAACCGGAATGTTGATGCAAGCCCTTAAGCAAATGAATGACAACCTGGGCAGCGTAGTCGGCGAATTGCGGCGCGACGCGGACTCGATAGCCATGGCGTCCAGCCAGATCGCGGCGGGTAATGAAGACTTGTCATCGCGAACCGAGCAGCAAGCCAGTTCGCTGGCCGAAACCGCCGCCACCATGGAGCAAATGACGGCCACGGTGAAACAGAATGCCGACAACGCGCAACAGGCAAATACGCTCTCCGAAGCGGCCGCGCAGGTGGCCATCAAAGGTGGCAACATCGTCGATGAAGTGGTGGTCACCATGGCTTCCATCAACGAATCGGCCAAGAAGATCGTGGAGATCATCAGCGTCATCGACGGGATTGCCTTCCAGACCAATATTCTGGCGCTCAATGCCGCTGTCGAAGCCGCTCGCGCCGGCGAGCAAGGCAAGGGCTTTGCCGTCGTCGCAGCCGAAGTGCGCGCGCTTGCTCAGCGCAGCGCCATGGCGGCCAAGGAAATCAAGGTGCTCATCGACACGTCGGTGACTGCCACCGAAACGGGCAACAAGCTGGTTGCCGAGACCCGCACCACAATGAACGACATCGTGACTGGTGTCCAGCGGGTAACGGACATCATGGGCGAAATTACAGCGGCCAGCCGCGAGCAAAGCACGGGCATCGAGCAGGTGAATCTGGCCATTGCCCAAATGGACCAAGTGACGCACCAGAACGCCAGCCTGGTCGAAGAAGCCGCCGCCGCAGCCTCCAGCCTTCAGGATCAGGCAAGAGGCCTGGCCGGCATCGTCGGCACTTTCAAGATTCCTGATCTGGCGGTCGCCCGCCCTGTTTTGTTGGCCATGTAAAAAGCCGCTGCATAAGAAAAGGGCTGCCTAGGCAGCCCTTTTCTTTACTTCATTTACTTCTCTTTATTGCTTCTGACCTTTATTCGGCGGCTGCCGGGCTTGTCCCGTATGCCACTTGCGCCTTATGGCCGCGGCCTTGCAAGAGACCCAGCACGACTTGCCAGAAGATCGCCAGCGCGCCGATGATGAAGACCACATCGCCGAAAGTGCGAACCCAACGCAAGGTTTGCAGAATGCCTTGCTGCATGAACTCTTCACTGCGGGCATACCACATGCCTTCGGTGATGCTGGCATGGATCTGGATTAGACCGATAGGCAGCAAGCTGGTGAAGATCATGAGCACGAGACCGGCATTCAGACCCCAAAAGCCGGTGCGCATGACAGACTCGTTGAAGCGGAAGCCCGGGACAATGTAGCGCAGGACCAGCAACGTGAAGCCGATGGCCAGGAATCCATACACACCGAATAGCGCGGCATGGGCATGGACAGGCGTTGTATTAAGACCCTGAATGTAATACAAGGCCAGCGGTGGATTCACCATGAAGCCGAATACACCTGCACCCAGCATATTCCAGAACGCCACGGCAACGAAGCACATTAGAGGCCACTTTACGGCTTCCATCCAGGGCGCGCGCTCTTTCAAGCGCCAGTTTTCCCATGCTTCGTGGCCCAGGACGATAAGGGGCACGACTTCCAGCGCGCTGAAGCTTGCGCCGATGGCCATGATGGGCGTGGTTGTGCCCGAGAAATACATGTGATGCAGCGTACCGGGCACACCGCCCAGCATGAACAGCGAAGCCGCAGCCAGACTGGCGATCGTGGCACCACGTTTGGATACCAGGCCCATGGTCGAGAAAATGAAAGCCAGCGCGGTTGTTGCGAACACTTCAAAGAAGCCTTCGACCCAAAGGTGGACAACCCACCAGCGCCAGTATTCCATAATGGTGATGTGCGTGCGTTCGCCGTAAAACAAGCCGGTGCCGTAGAACACACCGATGGCGATCGTGGAAGCAGCCAGCAAAGCAAGCAGGTTCTTGTCGCCATCTTTCTTGAACGCGGGCAACATGCCGCGCAACATCAGGAGCAGCCAGAAGGCCAAGCCCAGGAATTTAACGACTTGCCAGACGCGGCCCAGTTCCAGGTATTCATAGCCCTGGTGACCCAGCCAGAAATTCAGGTTGGCCGGCATGATGTGCTTGAGCGCAAGGAAGTTGCCGATATACGAGCCCACCACCAACACCACCAGTGCCCAGAACAGGATATCGACGCCCAGTTTTTGATACTTGGGATCTTTGCCGCCGTTGATCAGCGGAGCCAGGAACAGACCTGCGGACAGGAAGCCCGTAGCGATCCAGAACAATGCTGTCTGCAGGTGCCAGGTTCGCGTCAGCGAATATGGCAGCCATTGGGAGATTTCAATGCCGTAGAAGGTTTGCCCCTCTACCGTGTAGTGGGCCGTCAGGCCGCCCAGCAACACCTGCGCGACGAACAGTGCCACGACCAGGAACAAGTACTTGCCGAGAGCGCGTTGCGATGGCGTCAGCGCGCCGATCGTAAGAGGATCCTGCTTGGGTGCTTCCGGCTCGGGGTGATCGCGGTGCAAAAATGCCCAACCCCACACCAGGAAGGCAATACCCGCCAGCAGGAAGATAACGCTGGCGATCGACCACATGATATTGGCTGTTGACGGTTTATTGTCGATCAGCGGCTCGTGCGGCCAGTTGTTGGTGTA
>CAZONP010000220.1:0-4569 GCA_964581155.1 uncultured Candidimonas sp.
TTCTCGCCCTAAACGTCTACATCCAAGGAAAGAAATGAGCGCGTCCAAACCTCTGCGGTCTGCCAACATCACACAAGGGGCCGCTCGCGCGCCCAACCGGTCCATGTATTACGCCCTGGGCTACAAGGAAGAAGATTTCAACAAACCCATGATCGGCGTGGCCAATGGCTACAGCACCATCACGCCGTGCAACAGCGGGCTGCAAAAACTGGCCGATGCGGCGATCGATGCCATCGAAACCACCGGCGGCAACGCCCAAGTGTTCGGCACCCCCACCATTTCCGACGGCATGGCCATGGGCACCGAAGGCATGAAATATTCGCTGGTATCGCGCGAAGTCATTGCCGATTGCGTCGAAACCTGTGTGCAAGGCCAGTGGATGGACGGCGTCGTCGTCATTGGTGGCTGCGACAAGAACATGCCGGGCGGCATGATGGGCATGCTGCGCGCCAACGTGCCGGCCATTTACGTGTATGGCGGCACCATATTGCCAGGCCGCCTGAACAACAAGGACCTGAACATTGTCAGCGTATTCGAAGCGGTTGGCGAAAACGCCGCAGGCCGCATGAGCGACCACGAACTCAAGCAAATCGAGCTCCACGCCATTCCTGGGCCGGGGTCGTGCGGCGGCATGTATACGGCCAACACTATGAGTTCGGCTTTCGAAGCGCTGGGCATGAGCCTGCCGTATTCGTCGACCATGGCCAATGTGCACGACGAAAAGACGCATTCAGCGGCCGAGTCGGCCCGCGTGCTGCTAAAGGCGGTCCAGCAAGACCTGAAGCCGCGCGACATCGTGACGCGCAAATCCATAGAAAACGCCGTCAGCGTCATCATGGCCACCGGCGGCTCCACCAATGCCGTCCTGCATATCCTCGCCATCGCCCACGCCGCCGATGTCGAATGGACGATCGACGACTTTGAACGCGTGCGCCGGCGCGTGCCCGTATTGTGCGACTTGAAGCCCAGCGGCCACTTCCTGGCGGTCGACTTCCACCAGGCGGGCGGCGTGCCGCAAGTCATGAAGATTCTGCTCGACGCCGGCCTTATCAATGGCGACTGCGTCACCATCACCGGGCAGACGATCGCCGAGGTCTTGAAAGACATTCCCGGCACGCCGCGCGCGGACCAGAAAGTCATTTTCCCGATCGATCAGGCGCTATATAAAGAAGGGCATCTGGCTATCCTGAAGGGCAATCTTTCCCCCGAGGGCGCCGTCGCCAAAATCACCGGCCTGAAGAACCCCGTCATGACGGGTCCCGCACGCGTGTTCGACGACGAGCAGTCGGCCTTGAAGGCCATTCTCGATGGCAGGATCAAGGCCGGCGATGTCATGGTGCTGCGTTATCTGGGCCCCAAGGGCGGACCGGGCATGCCTGAAATGCTGGCGCCCACCGGCGCGCTCATTGGCGCCGGGCTGGGCGATTCCGTGGGCCTGATCACAGATGGACGCTTTTCCGGCGGCACCTGGGGTATGGTCGTGGGTCATGTGGCGCCCGAAGCCGCAGTGGGCGGCTGCATCGCCGTTGTGCAGGAAGACGACTCCATCACCATAGACGCGCATCAGCAGTTGCTGCAGTTAAATGTCTCCGACGAAGAAATTGCTGCCCGCCTGTCCAAATGGACGGCGCCGGCGCCGCGTTATACACGTGGGGTGCAGGCCAAGTTCGCGTTCAACGCTTCGACCGCCAGCACGGGCGCGGTGCTCGACAAGTTCTGATCCACGCCCGGCACTGTCAGTGCCGGGCGCACGGGCATACCGCAGTGCGGTCGTTACTTCACGAACGCACTGCGGTTGCGCAGCAGCAGCCACAGGCACAGGCCCGCCGGCACAACCAGGGACGCGTACGCCAGGCTGTAGCTGTCGAATGTGGCTGCAATCAGTCCGAATAGCGGTGGTCCAACAACAACGCCCAGAAACGTCATGGATAGCGTCCCGCCGGTGGCCACGCTGGCCTGTCCTTTGGGCGCTTGACGGGCCACTTCAGCCAAGTACACGCCATTCCAGCCTACCGCGCTGCTGCCAAACAAGCCCAGCACGATCGCGATCAGCACGGGCGACGTCGTGTATTGCAGCAAGCCTGTTGCCACGGCGCAGACTCCCATAAGCACCGCCAGGAAGACCAGCATGTTTGACGGCCCAAGGAATCGGTCGGCTATGTAGCCCCACAAAGGCCGGCCGATCACTCCCGCCGCCTGGGCGACGGCCAGCGTGAAGCCGGCGACGATCAGTCCTATGCCCAGGTCGTCATGCAGGAAAGTCACCAAATAGGTGGACAGCGATAATTGGGCAATCGAAAAGAGAAACGACACGGCCGCCAGCACCGTCAGGCTGCGTTGGCTGAATACGAGCCTGAGCGGCCCGGCCAGGCCGGCGCCGAACGACAGGCTTTGCGCCGGGTCGCGGTCGGCGTCCAGCGCGGCGCATAGCGGCTGGATGGCGACGGCGCACACGATGCTCGCGCCAGCCACAACCAGAAAGGCGAACTGCCAGCTTACCCCGTCGGCCAGCACGGGCACGATGAGTCCGGCGAGCACCCCACCCAGCGGCACGCCCGTCTGCTTGATGGAGAACACTAGTGACATGCGATTGGCCGGGGTGGAGCGCGCCAGCAAATGCGAGCTGGCCGGCGTGATGGGCCCATAGCCCAGGCCGATCAAAATGGCGCCCAAGGTAATGGCAACGGGCGATTCAAGTGCGCAGACCGCCACGCCCAACGCGCACAAGGCCAGCCCGCACTGACTTGCGCGAATCGCACCAAAGCGGCGTACGAAGCCGCCCGACAGCAGGCTGGCCGTCATGGCTCCGGCGTATGCCAGGGCGATGTATAAGCCCACATAGGCCGCCGATATACCCACCGTTTCCGCGACCGCAGGCGCCACCACGGGTAGCGTCAACAAGGCCATGGCCGCCAGGGACTGCACCGTCAGGGTGGCGGCCAGCACCAATGTTGGGGAGGGAGTGGAATTCATAAAGCCAAAAGTCCTGCAAAGTTCAAATGCCTGTTCAACCGGCGCGGCAGCCTGGCGTATCATAAACCTTAAAACTTCGTCACCCTGAAAGGACAGATCGTGTTAAATGCCCAGGAACGCGCGCTGCAGCGCCAGATAGCCACCGAACTCCACGTGGATAATGCCTTCGATCCCGATCAAAGTATTCAGCAACGGGTTGGCTTCCTGGCCGATTACCTGATCGCCAATGGCCTGCGCTCGCTGGTCCTGGGCATAAGCGGCGGGGTGGATTCACTGGTGGGCGGGTGCTTGGCGCAACGTGCGGCCCAAGAGGCCCGTCGTCGCGGTCACGACGCCACTTTCATTGCCATGCGGCTGCCCTATGGGCAACAGCACGACGAGCACGAAGCGCAAGCCAGTCTGGACGTCATCCAGCCGGATAAAACGGTAACGGTCAACATAAAGCCGGCCGCCGACGCCATGCTTGCATCCGTTGCAGATGCCAGTGTGGCGTTTCGCGACGAAGCGCACCAGGATTTTCTTATGGGCAATATCAAGGCGCGCCAGCGCATGATCGCCCAGTACGCGGTCGCCGGCGCATACCAGGGGATCGTGGTGGGTACGGACCAGGCGGCCGAAGCCTTAATGGGCTTTTTCACCAAATTCGGCGATGGCGCCGCCGACGTTACCCCGCTTACGGGCCTGACCAAGCGCCGGGTTCGTCTTCTTGCCCAGGCAATGGGCGCCCCCGACGATCTGGTGTTCAAGGTGCCCACGGCGGACCTGGAATCGCTGAAACCCCAAAAGCCCGATGAAGAAGCGTTTGGGGTCAGCTATGCCGAAATCGACGATTTTCTTGAAGGTAAGGACGTAAGCCGGCAGGCATACGACATCATCCTGCGGACGTGGCGCGTCTCGGGGCATAAGCGGGCATTGCCCGTAACACCCCAAGATTGGCGCCGGTCCGGCGCCGCTTGATTACATTTGCGGTTTTGGCGTTGCGGCGGTGCTCCGCGGCAAGATGGGGTATTCCACTTTAGGCTGCTTGCCCGTCAAGGTATGCAGGAAAGCAGTGATCGACTTGACTTCGCTGTCGTTAAGCTCGTGGCCCAGCTGGCTCGAACCCATGATTGCCACAGCTTGCTCCAGGTCCCACACTTCGCCGCTGTGGAAGTAAGGCGCGGTCAGCGCAATGTTGCGCAGCGGACCGGCACGGAAGACGTATTCGTCCGACGCCGTATTGGTTACGGTAAAGCGTCCTTTGTCCGCGATCGGCAAAATGTCCGCGCCGGGTTTCTTCATGACGCCAAAGGGAAAGTAGCCCTGGCCGCCAACGTTGATGCCCGAGTGGCAGGATACGCAGCCTTTATTGACGAACAGGCCCAGACCTTTGAGTTCGGTGCCATCCAGGCTGTCTTTGCCCGCCAGGAATTGGTCGAAGCGCGAATCCGGCGTGACCAGGGTGGTTTCGAATGCTTCGATTGCCTTGGCCATGTTGTCGAAGGTCACTGGCTGTTTTTCACCGGGGAAGGCGCGGCCGAAGAATTCAACGTACTCGGGGATGCTGCGCAGTGTGTCTTCCACGTGCTTGGGCGTGGCGTTCATTTCAACACCGGC
>CAZONP010000221.1:0-4556 GCA_964581155.1 uncultured Candidimonas sp.
GACGATGGCGCCTGCCCCGAGTCCTGCGTGAAGAAGCTCTTCATATTAAGAAACTCCCACGCCAGCCAAGGAAAGAACGTGAAGCGCCTGGCGCGGGCATGGTTCATCACCGATAACGCTCCTGTCACCCCCCAACTGCTGGAGTCCTACAAAGGCACGCACATGCTGCGCGCCGACCGCGAGAAGCTTGCTGCGTGGCTTGCACCGCAGGCCACGCCCGCCGAGCGCGAGGCCGCGCTGAAGGCACCAATGTGGATCGTCGATCCGCTGGGTAACCTGATGCTGGAGTTTCCCGCCGACGCGGATCCCATCTCTGTGCGCAACGATATCAGCAAGCTGATACGCATTTCCTCCATCGGCTAAACCGGCATGATTCAACGCATTACGTCGCGCTACCGGAAACTGGTGTTCGTCACCTGGTTCCTGACGCTGGACCTGATTATGTTCGGCGCCTTTGTGCGCTTGACGGATTCCGGCCTGGGCTGCCCGGACTGGCCGGGCTGCTACGGTAAAGTCACGCCCCTGGGCGCCAGCGAGCACATCGAAAGCGCGTTTCAGGCCATGCCGTACGGCGCCGTCAGCCTCTCCAAAGCCTGGATCGAGATGGTCCACCGGTACGTCGGCTCGATCCTGGGCATGATGATCATAGGCATTGTCTGGCTGGCCTGGCGGTATCGGCGCGAACTGGGCAATACACCCCGGCTGGCCGTCGTGACTCTCGTAGCGGTATGCATCCAGGGGGCCTTTGGCGCCTGGACTGTCACCCACCAGCTAATGCCGGTGATCGTGACCGCCCATTTGCTGGGCGGCATGATATTGCTGGGGTTGATGACTTGGCTCGCGGCGCGCGAGAAGACCCACGCCCCAATAGCCGCACACGCAACGCATTGGCGCCCCTGGCTGGCTGGCGGCCTGCTATTGCTCTTTGCCCAGATCGCGCTTGGCGGCTGGGTCAGCACGAACTACGCGGCGCTTGCCTGCATGGATTTCCCGACTTGCCATGGGCTGTGGGTTCCTCCTATGGATTTCGAAGGCGGCTACTCACTGATCCGTGGCCTGGGGCTATTGCCATCCGGCGAAATGATCTCCCAGGACGCATTGACCGCCATTCACTGGGTTCATCGTAATTTTGCGTTCCTGGTGTTCGCCTACCTGGGCGTACTGGGCTGGAGCATGCTGTCTGAGCCGGGCTTGCGCGGCCCATCCCAGCTGCTGCTAGGGCTTTTGCTCGCGCAACTCGCGACGGGGCTGACGACCATATTCTTCCAGTGGCCCCTGCTTATTGCAGTTTTGCATAATGGCGGCGCGGCTGGGCTGGTTCTGGCCTGCGTCACTCTTTTGGTACGCGCCTCGCGCGCCGATAGGTCTAAAATAACTGTATGACGACTGTTCGCGCCCCCGCGCCCTCCCTGTTCCGGCAGTATCTGGTATTGACCAAGCCCCGCGTCACCCAACTGGCGGTCTTCTGCGCCGTGATCGGCATGTTCCTGGCCAGTCCCGGCATGCCCGACATCGGCAAGGTCGTTGCCGGCACGGTGGGCATTTGGCTGCTGGCTGCAGCGGCCTTCGCGGTCAATTGCCTGATCGAACAACAGATCGATGCCCGCATGCTGCGCACGGCCCGACGCGGCACCGCGCGTGGCACGATCAGCAACTTGCAGGTCATCGTGCTGTCCGGTCTGTTGGGCGGCGCCGGCATGCTGGTTTTGTATACCCTGGTCAATCCGCTTACCATGTGGCTCACGTTCGCCACCTTCGTGGGTTACGCCATCATCTACACCATGGTACTCAAGCCACTGACGCCGCAGAATATTGTGATAGGTGGGCTTTCCGGAGCCATGCCCCCGGCGCTGGGCTGGGCGACCATTGCCAATTCCGTGCCGGCCGAAGCGTGGGTGCTGGTGCTGATTATTTTCATCTGGACGCCCCCGCACTTCTGGGCGTTGGCTCTGTACCGGAATACCGACTACGCCAAGTCCGGGTTACCCATGCTGCCGGTAACCCATGGGCAATCGTTCACGCGTCTGCACATCCTGCTATACAGCTTCGTCCTGTTCGCCGCCAGCCTGTTACCCTTCGTGGTGCGCATGAGCGGCGTGGCTTACCTGGCCGCCGCCATCGTCCTGAGCGGAATCTTCATCTGGTATGCCTGGCGCCTGTACAAAGCCTATTCCGACGAATTGTCCCGCAAGCTCTTTCGTTTTTCGATTCTGTATCTTGCGCTGCTGTTCGGCGCGCTGCTGATCGACCACTGGATCGGCCTGATCTGACCCTCTCCTGGAAGTTCATATGTCTGCTTTTTTTGCCAAGCGTCGCACCCTTCTAACCCTGCCTGCGGCGCTGGCTGCGTCGTCCCTGCTGGCCGCGTGCTCGCCGAAGGAACTGACCTTTATCGGATCGGACATTACCGGCACGCACCTGGGCCAGGATCTTGACATGGTCGACCACGACGGCCAGCCGCGCCGCCTTGCCGACTATCAGGGCAAGGTCGCATTGGTGTTCTTCGGCTATACGCAGTGCCCCGACGTTTGCCCCACCGCCATGGCCGAACTCTCACAAACCATGGAATTATTAGGCAAGGACGCCGAAAACGTCCAGGTTCTAATGGTCAGCGTGGATCCGGCGCGCGATACGCCGGAAATCCTGTCGGCCTACGTACAAGCCTTCAACCCGGCGTTCGTTGGGCTGACGGGCACACCGGAACAACTGGGCAAAACCGCCAAATCGTTCAAGGCATATTACGCCAAGTCCGCCGGCGGCACGGCCGACCAATACGGCATGGATCACGCATCCTCGTTCTATATCCTCGACCAGGAAGGCGAGGCCCGCGTTCTGGTCAGCGGCAATGCCACGGCCAAGGACATCGCGGCCGACATCCGCCAGTTGCTTTAGGGCGTACCGGGGCTAAGGTCCGGCAGGGGCTCATGTTGACGCTCGCCAGATTCGAACTGTTGCCACACTTCCAGCGCGCGCAGCCGTTGCTTGGCCACTGCCTCTATCTTTTCGTGCAGCACGGGGTAGCTAGCCAGCAAACCGTCAAAGTCGCTTTCCAGCAGCATTAGCAGGCGGCTATACCCCAACGACGTCACCTTCGCCTCGAAGGGCGTACCCGTCACCATGGCCATTTCACCGAACATCTCGCCGGTCCCCAGCTCTACGGTCGTCTGGTCCGGCAAGTGTATGGTTACCGCACCCGAGGCAACAAAATACATGACGCCGCTGCGGCCCAGCTGCATGCGCACTTCCTGTTCCGGCACGGCCAGCCGAGGCTTCAACAGCTTGCCTATGGCCTTTAACGCCTCCGGCGGCAGGCCTGCAAACATGGGCACACGCTGAATCAGCTCGTTTGCGCCGATGGCAATGTCCAGTGCCGGACGCTCGTTGATGTGGCTCCAACGATTATCGATCTGCTTGATCAGGTCCGAGTACATTTCCCCCGTTATCAGCGACTGCGCCAGCATGTCGCGATAGCGCAGCCGCTCGCGCGCCCTGGCCATGCGGCCCAAATACGATTCCTGCAGCCAGTGGGCGAACACTGGATATTGCAGATTGAGGGCATACAGTGAACTTTCCAGCAAAACCAGGCGGCGTCGATGCGCCTGGACGATGCTTGTCGTCACCTCCGGACCAAGCAACGGCGTAATTTCTTTTTCTGCGAACTTTATCAGCGCTTTGGCCACCGAGCGCTTGCTCATTAGGTTGGCGAACCGCTTGCCAATCTCACGCACCAGCAAGCCTTGGAAGCCGAACAGGTAGTGCAGGCGCAACGCCAGCCTGAACGGCCTGGAATAGCGCAGGTCGGCCCCAATGGCCGCTTCAAAACCCGCCTGCCCGCCATTGCGCACCGCGTCGCTCAGGCGCTCGGCTCGGGCCAGCAAAGACTCGGCGGTACGCCAGTCCACCACTTGGGACTTCAAGGTATCAAAGAACATCTCTTCTTCGCGTGCCGCCAACATGGCCAGGCCCATGGCCACTTTCTGGTCGTGCGACATCTGGTTAAGCTCGCCCCCGTCCACGCTGGTCTGGGCGGCATCGAATACGGCATGCACGCGCCCGAGAACGTCGGTCCCAATATGTTCATTGCGTGCGAGTTCACCCGTCTTCTCGCGCAAGTCCTCCAGCGCCACCACCAGGGCCTGGTTACGCAACGTGCGATCGAAGGGAGACAACTCGTTCAGGCCCAGCTTGCGGATGAGCGTGCGCAAGCTGATGCCGTTGATGAACAGCGTCATCAGGACAAACCCGGTGGTTGCCACCGCAATGAATTGCCGCGCCTCGTAGGGCACATTGCTTTGTTCGGTAACGGCCAGCGCTAGCGCCAGCGAGACGGCGCCGCGCAGTCCACCCCACCACATGACAATTCGGTAGGCCGGGCTGACCTTGGTGCCGAACCGCGTCAGTCCAAGCAGCGGCAAGACAGCGAACACCATGGCACCCCGTGCGACCAGCGTCACGGCAAATACCAACAGCACCAGCATCACCTGTGTCCAGGTCGTGTCCGCCAGCATGCGCGGAATCAACATGGCGGCAAAGACGAAGATCAGGGAGTTTGCCCA
>CAZONP010000222.1:0-4524 GCA_964581155.1 uncultured Candidimonas sp.
CCCAGCCATGCGCCCAACGCGGCAAGCAACTTGAAATCACCGTAGCCCATGCCGTCGCGTCCCGTGCATGCCCTTATGCCAAAGAACAGGATCCAGAGTGCGCCGTAGCCGGCGATGGCACCCGCCACGGCGTTGTGCAGACCAGGACCGGCACCGGTCCACGCCCATGCCAGACCGATCCATAACAGCGGCAAGGTCAGAGCATCCGGCAGGAGCCGGGTACGTGCATCGATGAACGCCAGCAACAACAAAACGGCGCACGCGCTTGCCGCCCCCGCCGCATGGATTGGATCGGCATGACGCAGGTATAAGGCCACCACCACACAGCTCAGAAAAATGGCGCCAACCCGGCCGGCGACCTTGTCGCAAGCGCCCGGCGCCGTGGCTGCGCGGATTAGTGCGGCCATTAGCGTGGCGGCATCGGGGTTTGCGCCTTGCTGCAATAACGTGGCATAAGCCTGGGCGATACAGGCGCACGCATAGCCCGCCATGGCGCCCAACACGGCAAGCGCCGGCAACGTCAATGCCATTATCGGGTCCGCCTGCCCGTATACCGTCATGCCGCCCCCCACTTACCAAAAGCTGCAATTAATGCGTAGAATGCATATGCCTATTGTTGATGGAATATAGCCATGCATACCCCTGCCTTCTTTACCCGCCACCCGTCTTGCAAGTTTGCGGGCGTAGTGCTGGCGGCCCTGTTGCTGGGCGGCTGCGCGCAGCAGCAAAAGCCTGGCTATTACGACACGCCGCACGACAGCACCATGTCGGATGCGCAGAACCAGGCGCAGGGCCGGCGCGCCACGCGAGCGCCCTCGCAGATTCAGCTTGGTTTTGGTTCCGATGAAGCCGCCAAGGTCAAAGCAGCCCAAGAGGCCGCTGCCGAAAAGGCGCCAGTCGCCGCACGCCCGCTGGCCGAGCCCAAGACCTTCCTGGGTACCGTGCCATGCCTGCTGAATACCGCGGGCTGTTCGGCCACGCGCGTCACCCTGACGCTGGCGCCGGATGGCCAATGGCGCTCGCGCACTGTGGCGCTGGACACACCCGACGCCAAGAACACCGTAACCCAGCACGGCTGCTGGAATGTCATAGGCACCCAGCCGTTGCGCATAGTGCTGCAACTGCCCAACGAAGCCACCAAGGCCAACTTAACGTTCGTGAACGACAACGTTTTGCGTATCAACACCATTAATGACGTCAAGCCCACGCTGGACCATCACCTTACGCGCCAGGCTGACATTGACCCCATAGACGAGATCAAAGCCAGCGCCATCGTCTGCAAGTAAGACTAGGTATCGTTCGATTTGGCCAGTACGCAAATGGCCAGTTCGACTGCGTTCCTGACATGCATTTTCTGAAAGATGCGGGCGCGGTGCGCTTCGACCGTGCGCTGCGACACGCCCAGTTCGGCCGCAATAATCTTGTTTGGCCGGCCGCGCGCCACATAATCCATGACATCGCGTTCGCGTGGCGTCAGTTCACTAAGCTTCGGTGCCCCCGGCGCATGTTGTCGTTCCCACATGGAGTGTCTCCTTATTGTGTTGGAACGGCTATTCTGTCATGCCACGATACGAGCGTCGCCTGTCAGTTCTAACAGACGCGGCAGTCAGATTTCCAGATTATCGATCAGGCGGGTCTGGCCTAAGCGGGCCGCAGCAACCACCACCAGGGGTTCCCGCGCGCGGATTTCATTGTCGGCGGGCGCCAGCAGGTCGCGCTGGCGGCGCAGTGAAACATAGTCCACTTTCCAGCCACGATCGCGCAATTCGTCGACGGCACGCTTTTCGAGCGCCACGCGGTCGATATGGCCGCCTTCGACACGGGCCTTCATGGCCTGCAGCGTGGCGAACAAGTGCGGCGCCTCGACCCGTTGCTCGGGTTCCAGATACATATTGCGCGAGGACAATGCCAGGCCATCGGCGTCGCGCACCGTTTCGTGCGCCAGGATGTTGACCGGCAACTGGAACTGGCGACACATATTGCGCACCACCATGAGCTGCTGGTAGTCCTTCTTGCCGAACACCGCCACACTGGGCTGCACGCAGGAGAACAACTTCAATACCACCGTGCTGACGCCGGTGAAGAATCCCGGACGGAATTCGCCTTCCAGGATGCCGCCAAGATCCGATGGGGGCTGTATCTGGAAATTCTGAGGTTCCGGATACATTTCACGCTCGTTGGGCGCGAACAAGACATAAACATCGCGCTGGCGTTCGAGTTTCTCGATATCGCTGGCCAGCGTGCGCGGGTACTGATCGAAGTCTTCGTTGGGACCGAATTGCAGACGATTGACGAAGATGCTGGCGACGACGGGGTCGCCATGCTGGCGCGCCAGCTTCATCAACGACAGGTGGCCGGCGTGCAGGTTGCCCATGGTGGGCACGAACGCGACGCGCAGTTGGCCGCGCAACTGATCGCGCAACTCTTCGATGGTGTGTACAACTTTCAAGAAAATCTCCGGTCCGGCTGGGAAGGTATGCCGTCAGGCGGCTGCGCGTATGTATGACAAACGCACATAAATGGGTGCATAAGGCTCTGCCTGGGTAATTTCGAGCAGCGATTCGCGCGCGAGCTCGAGCATGGCCAGGAAATGTACCACCACAACGGCCACCGCATCGCCTTGCTGGGCCCGTTCCATGAATAATTCAGTGAATTCCATGAAGCGCACGTCGCTAAGGCGGCGCAGTATCCGGGTCATGTGATCGCGCACGGACAATTGTTCACGTGAAATATGATGGTGGGCATTCAGCTTGGCGCGCTGCATGATGTCGTGCCAGGCACGGCGCAAGTCATCGGTGCTGACCGAAGGCAGCAACGGTTCTGTTTCCAGGTCCATGAAGGCGTGCGAGCGCTGGAAATCGCGTCCCAGTTGCGGCATGGCGTCCAGCTTCTGCGCCGCCAGCTTCATTTGCTCGTACTCCAGCAAACGGCGCACGAGTTCAGCGCGCGGGTCTTCGACCTCTTCCCCGCTATCGGATTTTTTCACCGGCAGCAGCATGCGCGACTTGATTTCAATAAGCAGCGCCGCCATCAGCAAGTATTCGCCGGCGAGCTCTAGATTGTGCTTGCGGATCTGTTCAACGTACGACAAGTACTGCTTGGTGACCTCGGCCATCGGGATGTCAAGCACATTGAAATTCTGCTTGCGTATCAGATAGAGCAGGAGATCCAGCGGGCCCTGGAACGTTTCCAGGAAGACTTCGAGCGCATCGGGCGGTATGTACAAGTCGTGCGGCATGGCGAACAACGGCTCGCCATACAAGCGGGCCAAAGCCACGCTGTCGACCATGTCGGGCGTGCTGTCGACGGCGGGTGCGACCAGTGCTGCCAAATTGCCGGCCGCCGTGGACGAGGCCATGGCCGGTTTAGTCGGCCTGATAAACGTATGGCTTTTGCGGGACACGCGCGGCACGATAGCCTTCGTGCAGTTCCGGGTCTATTTGCTTGTCCCATAGGCGCCCGCGCCCTTCGCGCTGGCGCGCTTCGGTGTCCGGGTGTTCGGTTTTGTATTTGTTCAGGAACTGAGTGACATCCGACTCAAAGTGCTTTGCCATAATGCTTGCATACCAAATGGGGTTGAACTACAAACGCCCAGTTTACTGCACGTCTTGTTCCCCCAGCAATATCACCAGCTTGCAGTCTGGGCGCGTGGCCAGCCGAAAGGTGATCTGCTGGTAGCGCAGTATGCCGGCGGCAGGGTGCTGGAACTCGCGCAGGCCGCCCTCGCGGTCGACCACCGTGTGCCGGGTCCACCAATGCGCGAACACGCTGCTGCTCGACAGTAAATCGTCGAGCAGCAGCCGGACGTCGGTCTCGTCGGCGTGGGCGCCCGCATCGGCCCGGAATTCCGCCACAACGCGGCTGGCGCGCTCTTCCCAGTCCATCACCAGGTCGCGGGCAGCGGGATTCTTGAATATGTAGCGCAGCAGGTTGGGATGCGGTTCGTCGTCGGGCCATTCTCCGAACAAATACGCCAACGCCGAATTGCGCGCCAGTACATTCCAGCAGCGGTCCAATATGTAAGCCGGCGCCGTTATGGCGTCAACGCAGTCGCTCAAGCCCGAGGGCAGCGGACTGACGTGCGCGCCACCATGTTCGGGGTCGGCGCATTCGGCCAGTTCGAACAGGTATTGACGTTCGGCGCGCCCCAAACGAAGCACGGAGGCCAGGCGGGTCCAGACGCTGGGCGATACCGATACGTCACGCCCTTGTTCGATCCACGTATACCAAGTAACGCTGATGTTGCAAAGCTGTGCGAGCTCTTCGCGGCGCAGGCCAGGGGTGCGTCGGCGCACGCCCGCCGGCAGGCCCACCGATTCGGGTTGCACACGGGCGCGCGCCGTGCGGAGAAAATCGCCGAGCACCTTGCGCCGTGTCAAAGTGATCGTGTCGCCGGCCTGTGGCTGACCGGTGGCTTGTTGTGGCATGGGCGCCCCCTTTTTCTGCGGTTACCTCAAGACGCTGGCCAGGCTGCGGCGCACATCGTCTTCGTCGCGGCCACTGCGCGCTATATAGTCTTTTACC